>NZ_KI271681.1:0-13803 GCF_000469445.2 Oscillibacter sp. KLE 1745
AGCGGCCGCCGCCAGCCGGCGCAGGGGGAGGCGGTGTCGGTCAGGGTGGGAGAGAGTCTTGTGGATCAGGTCCGGCGACGGGCCGACAGGCTCGTTCATCCGGCGGTAGGTTTTGGAAAAGTTCATATATCCTCCTTCAGCAATGTCCGCAGCTTCTGCCGGGCCCGGGTCAGCTGTGCCCGGACGGTGGAGGGAGACCGGCCCAGAATCCGGGCGTTCTCCTCCGTCTGATAGCCCTCATAGTAGAACAGGTGGATGACGGCCCGGTATTTGCCGGGGAGATGGGCCAGAGCCTCGTCCACAGCGGATTCCACGGAGTCTTGGTAGGAATAGACATCCTCCAGCGGGAGGGTCCGCATCCGCCAGGGGGAGGCCAGCAGGCTCCTTGCGCAGTTGGCCGTCACCCGTAGGAGCCACGCCCGCCGGTGTTCCTCATTCGCAAAATCCGGAGCGGACCGGTGGAGCCGGAGAAAAACCTCTTGAAACACGTCGTCGGCGTCGCTGCGGGAGCGGGTCATGGCGTAGGCCAGCCGGTAGACTGCGGAGCCGTATTGCGCCACGGCTTCGGCGGTATCGGGCATGTGATCACATCCTTCTGTAAGGAATACCCGGCAGAGGGCGGAATTGCTGCAAAGAGAAAAAACATTACATTTGTTTTGGCGGGAATGTTGTGTTTGGTTGCGGCGGTGTTAGGTGGCTGTGGTGGACTTTCCAGACGGGGGCTGGTATGATGGGGACATCAAACGAGAGGGGGAGGCCCATGACCTTTGGAGAAAAACTGACCCGCCTGCGGAAGCGGGAGGGGCTCAGTCAGGAGGCGCTGGCGGAGCGGCTGGGGGTCTCCCGCCAGGCGGTGAGCCGCTGGGAACAGGGGGCGGCCCTGCCGGACGCGGCGAAACTGCTGCCCTGCGCCCGGCTGTTCAGTGTGGACGTGGAGTGGCTGCTGGATGAGGAACAGGATGGGGAGGATCGGCTTTCGGCGGCGGAGTTCCTGCAGGGAACGGAAAGGCCCTCTGTTCACAGAGACTGGCCCTGGTATATCGCCGGCGGCATCGTCACCGGCGCGGGTTCTTTGGGTATGGTGACCATGGGGATTCTGAGCGCCGTCTTTCCTGTCGTGGTTTCCGAGGCTCCGGCGGGGGTGGAGTGGGTTCGCATCTACACCGGCCTGGCTGGTTTTCTGAAAGCTCACGGCGTAGAGTGGCTCTTTGCCCTTTGGGCGGCGGTGGCCCTGGCGGGGCTCTGGCTGCTGGCCCAGCCGCCTATCCGGCGACGGGAGCAGACGGCCTCCCAGTTTTCCTCCTGGTACGCCGCGGGCGTGGCGGTAGGGCTGTACGGCGTCGGTCAGACCGCCTGGTATGTCCAGCTGGGCAAGCTGAGAGACCTGCCTCTGCTGGCCCTTTTCCTGGCGGCGGCGGTCTGGTGCACGGTGCGGCAGTTTTGGCGGCTGGGCGGGGAGCCGGACGAGACCCGCAGGCGGCAGGAACGGATCATTGCCCTGCTATACACCGTCGCACAGGGAGTCCTTCTCCTGCTGACGGCGGAGGCGGGCTTTGGCCTGGTGGCGCTGGTGCTCCATATTGGGGTGTATTTCATCTGCGCTGCAGCCATAACCTGGAGGCGGTCCGGCAGGGGAAAGCACTAAACACAAAAACAGGAGGCCGGGCTCCCGGCCTCCTGCCTTTGTGTCTGTTCGGTTATCCCATCAGATAGGCGTACTTGGTCAGCACCGTCCAGATGAACACCTCGATGTCGGCGGGCAGGTCGTTCTTGGCGTCCAGATCTGCCTCGAACACCTTGCTGTCCAGGCGCACCAGCACCTTCTTCCCGCCCAGAGGCAGGAAGCCCTGATTGTTTACACTCTCGTCAAAGCCCTCCCGGGTCAGGAACAGGGTGAACTTCTCCCGGTAGGGGGCGGAGTCGTAGGGGCAGAACACGGCGCAGTTGCCGCACTCGTTGCACATCCGGTCCACATGGAGGATCTGCTGGCGGCCGTCCGGCAGCTCGATGACCACATTGGCCCGGTTGGGGCACACGTCGGCGCAGACCTGGCACACCACGTTGCAGGTCAGGCACCGGTCGCCCTCGCACTTGGCGCTCTCGCAGAGGACGCCCTTCTTGGCGACGGCCTCCTCCCGGGTGGCTACGGCCTTGGCGGGGATGGCAAACTTGTGGGCCTCGCCGATGACGGCATTGGCGAAATACTGGGCGTCGGCAATGCCCTCCACCACGGTGGCGGGCCCGCGCATGGCGTCGCCGCCGGCGTAGACGCCCTCGAGATTGGTCTTGAAGGCGGGGATGCCCTTCTCGTCCACGGTGATGCCGTTCCGGGTGAAAACCTCGCTCTCAACCTTCTCGCCCACGGCGGAGACCACGGTGTCGCAGGGGATCTCTACCATTTCGCCGGTGGGGACGGGCTGGCGGCGGCCCTTGTCGTCCGGGTCGCCCAGCTTCATCTTCTCACAAATCAGCTTGCCGTCCTTCTGCTCCACAGGGGCTACCAGCTCCAGGAACTCCACGCCGTCGGCAATGGCCATCTCCAGCTCCTCCGCATCGGCGGGCATATACTTCTTCGTCCGGCGGTACACCAGGGTAGAGGATTTGGCCCCGGCCCGCAGAGCGGCCCGGGCAGCGTCCATGGCGGTGTTGCCGCCGCCCACCACGGCCACATGGCCCAGAGAGACGTCCTTACCCGCCTTCATGTCGCGCAGCCAGCCGATGACCGGCACCACGTTGCCGGGGATGTCCAGCCGTCCGGCCTTCCAGGCGCCTACGGCGAAGAAGATGTGGGTATAGCCCTGTGCCTTCAGCTCTGCCACAGAGGGGGCCTCGGTGTTCAGCTTTACCTCCACGCCCATCTTCTCCATCAGAGCCACGTCCTTGTCGATGGCCTCGTCGCTGATGCGGAAGGCAGGGATCACCTGCCGGACGATGCCGCCCAGGCGGTCCGCTTTTTCAAACAGCGTCACGGGGATGCCCGCCCGGCCCACGAAGTACGCCGCGGACATGCCGGTGGGGCCGCCGCCGATGACGGCCACCTTCCGGCCGTCCGTCACCGGCGCGGGAGGCGTGATCTTGGACATGTAGGCGTCATAGCCCTTTTCGGCCGCCACCAGCTTGGTGGCCCGGATGTTCACGGGCTCGTCGTAATAATTCCGCATACACTTGGTCATGCAGTTGTGGGCGCAGATGGTGCCCGTGATGAAAGGCAGGGGGTTCTTCTCGGTGATGAGCCGCAGGGCGGAGGCGTACGCGCCCTTCCGGCACAGCTCGATATACTCCGGAATGTCCTGGTGGATGGGGCAGCCGCCCTTGCAGGGAGCGGTGAAGCAGTCCAGCAGGGGAACCTTTTCATAGAGTTTGCGGCGGGGCAGGGGCTTGATGGCCTTCACGTGATACTTGTCGGACCGAGCCGCCAGAGAGAGGGCCTCGATGCCGACCACGTCCACGCCGGTGAAGGGCTTGAAGTCCAGAGCGTCCAGCTTGTCTCCGATCTGGGTGAACCGCTGGTAGCCGCCGGGCTTCAGCTCGGTGGTGGCCATGGTGATGGGCCAGATACCGCAGGCGAACAGCTTGTCAATGTTGAAGGCGTCGGCACCGCCGGCATAAGAGAGGCGCAGCTTCCCGCCAAACTCCTTGGCCATCATGGCGGCCATGGTGGTGGTCAGGGGGAAGAGGGACTTGCCCGCCATGTACATCTCCTCGCTGGGCAGTTCTCCGGCCTTCACGTCCACAGGGAAGGTGTTGGAGAGCTTCAGGCCGAATTCCAGCCCCTCCTTGTCTGCCAGGGCCTGGAGGCGGTGGAACATGGGCACCGCGTCGGCGTACTGCAGGTCCTCCTTGAAGTGGTGATCGTCGAAGGCGATATAGTCATAGCCCATGGAGTCCAGAATGGACCGGGCGGTCTCGTACCCCAGGATGGTGGGATTGCACTTGACGAAGGTGTGCAGGTGCTTCTTCTCCAGCAGGTAGCTGGCGATCCGCTCGATCTCGTCCGGCGGGCAGCCGTGGAGGGTGGACACCGTCACGGATCCGGACACATGGGGAGTGATCGTGTCGATATAATCGCTTTCTCCCGGGAAGAACTCCTTCAAAACAGCGATGCACTCCTGGAAGATGGGCGTCTTGGAGGCGTCCACCATGCCGTTCAGGAAGGTGTCGATCTTCTCACCCTGGATGCCTGCCAGGTCATAGCCCACGGACATGTTGAACACGAATCCGTTGGGATCGCCCAGACCATAGACTTTTGCCATGATCTTCAGGGCGCACCAGGCCTTCACATACTCCTCGAAAGCCTGCTGGACATACAGCTCCGTGGACCACTCGCAGTTGTAGCACTCATCCTCCGCCAGAATGCAGGGGCGGTTGATGCAGGCGGCCAGATCTGCGCCGTCCATCTTCTGGACGGTCTTCAGCTCGAAGAACCGGGCGCCGGCGAAATAGCCGGCAATGATGTTCTGGGCCAACTGGGTGTTGGGGCCGGCGGCGGGGCCGAAGGGGGTCTCGATGGCCTCGCCGAAGATGGGCAGCTTCTTCACGCCGGCCTTATAGGGCTTGTGGACGCCGAACACGGCGCCGTCCCGGCGGTATTCGGTGGTGATCCAGGTCATCAATTCCCGAAAGGGAATGGGGGTCATTAACTCAGACATAGTTTTTCCTCCTCAGAATAACTCCTGAAATACGAATGCGCACTGCTTCCGCAGGGGCACATCGGCCGGTCATCAATACTCCTTGTGGTTCAGCCGGCCCCACAGACGCTTGCTGCTCTCCAGAATGTGGGCATTCACGGCCTCCTCGTCGATCTCCGTCAGGACCCGGTCCTTCATCAGGATTCTGCCGTTAATCATGGTGGTCTGGCACTGCCGCCCCGTCATGCCGAAGAGCATGTGCCCGTCGATGTTGGCATCAGAGAACGGTGTGAAGGGCTTGTAGTCCATGACGATCACGTCCGCCGCCGCGCCGGGCTTCAGCACGCCCAGAGTGGGGAAGCCGGTGCGCTCCGCCATCTTGGCGTTGTTGCGGAACAGCATGTCCGTCACCTCGCACCAGCCCACGTTGGGCATACAGGCGTTGTGCCGCTGGGAGCACAGGGCCACCTTGATGGACTCCAGCATGTCGTTGGTGTAGGCGTCGGTACCCAGACCGATCAGAATGCCCTTCTTGTAGAGCTGCAGCACCGGAGAGATACCCACGGCGTTGCCCATGTTGCTCTCCGGGTTGTTGACGCACATGGTGTCCGTGGCCTTGATGATATCCATTTCCGCCGTGTTCACATGGATGCAGTGGCCCAGGATGGTCTTGGGTCCCAGGATGCCGTGGTCCTGGAGCCGCTGGACGGGCCGGCGGCCGTAGTTCTGGAGGGAGTCGTACACGTCGTTCATGCCCTCGGACACGTGGATGTGATAGCCCACCCGGCCGCTGTTGGCCGCCGCCATCCGGTCAAAGGTCTTGTCGGAGATGGTGAACAGGGCATGTCCGCCGAACATGGCCTTCAGCATATCGGAGGGGTTCTGCTCGCAGTAGTCGATGAAGTCCTTGTTCTCCTGCACGGACTGAAGGGATTTCTCCTCCCCGTCCCGGTCGCTGACCTCATAGCACAGGCACGCCCGCATCCCGAATTCCCTCGTCACCTCGGCGATCCGCATCAGGGAGCCGGGGACCTCACAGAAGCTGGCGTGATGGTCGAAAATGGTGGTGACGCCCTGCTTGATGGAGTCGATCACCAGGGCCTGGGCGCTGGCCTTGGTGGCCTCCAGGTCCAGATTCCGGTCAATGTACCACCACTGGCCGTCCAGCACCTCATAGAAGCTGGTGGGGTTGTACCCATCGATGGAGAGGCCCCGGGCCAGGGCGGAGTAGATGTGGGTGTGGGCATTGATAAGGCCCGGCATGATGACGCCGCCACGAGCGTCCACAAATTCCGCCTGGGGGTACTTGGCCTTCAGATCCGCGGTGGTGCCGACCTCCACGATCTTGCCGCCATCGGTGACCACGCCGCCGTCCGGCAGGTAGCCGATGCCCTCCGGATCCCGGGTGATGACCTTGCCGTTTGCCAGTAAAATCATAAAAATGACCTCCTTTTGTCCGTCTTTTGCATATCTGATAAAAAGAAAAGGCGTTTCAAACCGCTGTCGGTTTGAAACACCTACCAAAAGACCGGAATGATAGGTGTCAGCCCGTGCGCGCAGCACTTCGTTGCAGCTATCATTCTTCCCTTGTACTTGTATTTTACCGGACAGCAGCCTAAAATGCAAGCAGGGAAGCTCAAAAATTTTCAGATGGATTTTGTGTAGTTTGCCGGAAAGCGGCGGAACTTATTCCCAACCGGGTCCGTCTACATGAAATGAAATAAAGAAAGCGACGGAATCAGAGAAAGAGGAGGCGTCAGAATGAAACGGCTTTGGATTTGCCTGCTGGCTTTTGCGCTGCTGACGGGATGCGGCGATTCCGGCGACATTGCGGTGACAACGGTATACGAAACAGATGACCCGCCCCGGACCGCCCTGACCACGGAGTGGGAGACCTACGACCCGTCGGTGGAGACGGTGTGGTGCATCCTGTCCTATGAGGGGGAAGGGGAATCTCTGGAGTATGGGGCGCCCTATTGGCTGGATGTGCGGGAGGCGGACGGCAGCTGGACCCAGGTGCCCCTGGCTGAGAACGCCGGATGGGATGCCATGCTGTATACCCTGCCGTCCGGTGAAAAGCAGGCGTTTCCGTGCATCCTGTCCCTGTTTGACTACGACTTCTCCGGCGGCGGTACGTTCCGCGTCATCAAAGAGATCGGAGAATATACGGCCGCGGCGGAGTTCACCCTGACAAAGGGGGCGGTCATCTCCGCAGAGACGCCTTACGGCTTCGGCCCCATGGAGGAGGTACCGGAGTACGGCGACCCGGCGGAGCTCTCCGCCGGCGGTGCCGTGGTGTTCACCGAGGCGGGAACGGAGAACGCGGATGCGGCGGAGATATTTTTGGAGAAGGTCTCCCTGGGCATCCCCTGCCAGCTGCGGACCCTTCAGAACTACTATGAGAGCTGGCCCATGCTGATCGACGTCATCTATGACGGCCGCGGCTTTCTCTGGCGGATGCGGACCGGCGGAGAGATCACGGAGAAACGATTTTCCTACATCGTGACGGACGGCACGGACGTATACCTCTCCAACGGCGCAGACTGGGAGAGCACAGAACAGTACGACAGTGAGAAGGCGTTTCTGCTGCCCTCCGGCTCCGGATCCTTCCTGGTACCCGCGGCGGAGGCGATGACAGATGACCGGCTGGCGGAAAATACCGCCCGCTATCGGATCTGGTCAGGCGACGGGATGCGGGCTGCTTCCCTGACGGAGGACCCTGCAGAATTCAGCGTCATACGCTGTGACCCGGAGAGCGGAACATGGAGCAGGTCCTGGACCATCCGGGAGCTGGATGACCGGGCCACGGCAGTGAGGGACCTTTCCTGGCTGGAATCCGGAGCACTCCTGCACATCACTTATGAAACGGAGAAGGACGGCACGCTGACGGTTGACTTTGTGCCGGACGCTGAACTGACTGATCCCGGCGATCTCTGCGGCTATCCGGCGGAATAGAGACTGCGGGGCCGGCGGTTTGCCGGTTTTTCCGTAGAATACTGCAAAATCTTGGGATTTTCCATTGACAAGGGCACAAAAGCTCTGATATTCTATTCGGGCTGATTGAAACGATTTCCCGACCATTCCCCAACATTAAAAAGGAGAGAGATGCACACATGCTGGGAGAGATCATTGCGGATTTGAGCAACTGGATGTATACCTACCTGCTGGTGATTCTGCTGGTGGCCGCCGGACTGTTTTTCACCATTCGGAACCGGTTCCCGCAGCTGCGGCTGCTGCGGGAGGCCATCCGCGTGGTGGTGGAGCGGCCGGAGAAGGAGGGAAGCGTGTCCTCCTTCCAGGCGCTGATGGTGTCCACCGCCTCCCGGGTAGGTACGGGCAACATTATCGGCGTGTCCGTGGCCATCTGCATGGGCGGCTACGGCGCCGTGTTCTGGATGTGGCTCATCGCCCTGCTGGGCGGCGCCACGGCCTTTACCGAATCCACGCTGGCGCAGATTTACAAGCGCCGGAACCCGGAGACCGGCGAGAGTTACGGCGGCCCTGCCTATTATATTGAGGCGGCCCTCCACAGCCGTCCCCTGGCGGTGCTGTTTGCCCTGAGCCTCATCGCCACCTACGCCGGCGGCTTCAACATGCTCTGCTCCTACAACCTCCAGTCCACCTTCTCCGGATACAGCTTTTATTCCCCGGAGTGGACGCCCTGGATCATCGGCGGCATCGTGGCGCTGCTGACCGGGTACTGCGTCATGGGCGGCGGCAAGCGGATCATCGCCTTCGCCTCCACTCTGGTGCCCATCATGGGCGGACTGTACGTGCTGGTGGCCCTGGTGGTCATCGTCATGAACGTGGGGCTGATTCCCCAGGTGTTCGGACGGATCTTCTCCGAGGCGTTCGATTTCCAAGCCATCTTCGCCGGCTTCACCGGCTCTGCCGTGATGCAGGGCGTGAAGCGGGGCCTCTTTTCCAACGAGGCCGGCGTGGGCTCCGCCCCCAACGCTGCCGCCTCTGCCAATGTCAGCCATCCGGTGAAGCAGGGGCTGGTCCAGATGCTGTCTGTCTTCCTGGACACGCTGGTGATCTGCTCCGCCACCGCCTTCATGCTGCTGTGCTCCGGTGTGGAGCCCGCAGTGGAGCTGCAGGGCGCCCCCTATGTGCAGTCGGCCCTGGCCGCCTCCTTCGGCACCCTGGGTCCCGTTTTCATCACCGTGGCCATGGTGCTCTTTGCCTTCACAACTCTGATCGGAAACCTCTACTATGTGGACAATGCCCTGGCGTATCTGCTGGGGCACGTGCCCTCCAAGCGGTTCATGGTGGTGTTCCGCCTGATTGCCATGGGACTGATTTTCCTGGGCGCCGGCCTCACGCTGGATCTGGTGTGGAACCTGTCTGACGTGCTGATGGGCGTCATGGTGCTCATCAACATTCCGGTGATCGCGGTCCTCTCCCGTCCGGCGGCGGCAGCCCTGCGGAACTATACCGAGCAGCGCAGGGCCGGCAAGAACCCCGTGTTCCGGGCCGCGGACATCGACCTGAAGGAAAAGACCGAATACTGGAACTGAAATAAAAACGGCAGGGCTTTGAAAGCGGACGCTTCGGCGTCCGCTTTTTTTGCATAGAATGGAATAGAAACAGAAAATTTACAAAAACTACTTGAAATAAAAAATGAAATCGCTTAATATAATATCGAAAACTATATTATATGATGCGGACGGCATGATGCCGGATTTCAAGAAGGAGAGACCATTCCATGCGCAAACTGTTTGCAAAGGCCCAGGACCCCATCAGCTGTGAAACCCATGCGCTCGGCGCGGTGGCCGCCCTGGGGGGCGGTCTGCTGTATCTGCTTCGGGGCGTCTGGACGGATGCGGCCATACCGGCGGTGGCGGCGGCGCTGTGCTTCTGTCTGTCTATGGCGGCACTGTATGCCGCCAGCGCCATCTATCACTACTATCCCGGCACTGCCGCCAGCGGCGGAGTGAAGCGGGTGCTGCGGAAAATGGACCACAGTATGATCTATGTGCTGATTGCCGGCAGCTACACGCCCTTCTGCGTGGTGCTGCTGCCCCAGCCCAGGGGAACACAATTCTGCCTGATCCTCTGGGGCGTGGCCCTGGCGGGGGTGCTGGCGAAGATGCTGTGGATCAACGCACCACGGATGCTGTCCACGGCAGTATATCTCATCATGGGATGGTCTGTGGTGTTTGTGGCAAAGGACTTCACCGCTCTGGGCCAGCCCTGCCTGACGCTGGTGGCTCTGGGCGGGATCTGCTACTCGGTGGGAGCGGTGTTCTACGCCGTCAAGAAGCCAAACATCTCTGCAGAGTGGACCTTCCACGAACTGTTCCACCTGTTGATTCTGGCGGGGTCTTTCTTCCACTATCTGGCGGTATATCTGTATGTGCTGTGACGCAGTGGCGAAAAATCTGACTGAAAACGAAAGCAGCCCGGCGGAATATCCGCCGGGCTGCTTTTGGAATCTGTGCAATTGGAACACTGGCGCTGTTTATTGCGGGCTTTCATCCGGTATCGGAAGGCCGTGCGACTCCATCAAGCCGTACGACTCCAGCAGAGCTTTTGCCTCGTCCAGAGATGCTGCCGGAGCGACATAGACGGAGGAGCCGGCTACGTAGGTTGACGTTCCGTCGTCCTCGCCGGGGACCCGCTCAAAGGGGAACAGGAAGAACTGCGTATATTCCCGGTCTGTGTACAGTTCCCCGAAAAACGTGTGGGCGGGGAACTTTCCGTATTCGAGCAGGCCCCGGTTGAGGCCGCCGCCCTCATGGGCCATGGTCAGCCAGACCTTGCTGGCTTCCTCAGAGGTGAAGGGCTGTTCCTCCAGTTCCAGATAGCCGCTGAAGCTGTCATCCTGCCCCCACTGCTTCACCATCTCCCCGTGGAAATGCAGAGTGGTGTTCACGGCCGTGGCCTCGCCATCCTCCCACAGGACCGCCGGGAGTGTCACGTCCACCTGTGACCGGAATTTCACCATGCGGGCAATGACCAGTGCGGCAGCGAGAATCAGTACCAGACAGATCACCGTCGTGGCCCGGTTGGGGCCGTGCCGTTTGGCGTTCGTCTGCTCTGGGGCCATGGTATGCTCCTTTCCGCCGGACGGGACCGGCCTGCCGTGCATCACACACGTAAAGGGAGAGCGCCTTATTTTGTCCCGAAGATCCGGTCACCGGCATCGCCCAGACCGGGGACAATATAGCCGTGCTCGTTCAGATGGTCATCCACGGCGCCGCAGTAGATGTCCACGTCCGGGTGGGCCTTCTGGATGCGCTCCACACCCTCCGGCGCGGCCAGCAGAACCATCAGCTTGATGTTTTTGCAGCCCCGCTTCTTCATCTCGGTGATGGCGGCCTCGGCGCTGCCGCCGGTGGCCAGCATGGGATCCACGATCATGATGTCCCGCTCCGCAATGTCCTTGGGCATCTTGCAGAAGTAGACATGGGGCTCCAGCGTCTCCTCATCCCGGAACATGCCGATGTGGCCCACACGGGCGGAGGGCACCATCCGCAGCACACCGTCCACCAGCCCCAGGCCCGCCCGGAGGATGGGCACCACAGCGAACTTCTTGCCTTTCAGGGTGGGGGCGATGGTCCTGCAGATGGGGGTCTCCACCTCCTTGGTGGTCAGGGGCAGATCCCGGGTGGCCTCATAGGTGATCAGCATCCCGATCTCGGAGACGATCTCCCGGAAATCCTTGACGCTGGTGTCCTTGTCCCGTAGGATGGTCAGCTTGTGGGCCACCAGGGGGTGGTCCATCACATGCACTTTGCCGCTCATACTTATAAACTCCTTTTCTCTGATATCCTTGATGTAAACCGTTCCCTACGATCTAAACCGTTCCCTCAGATCTGGGGCGGCTGCCGCAGACGCTGGGCCTGGGGAGGGCGGAGATAGACCGGAAGCAATTCCTGGGCGGAGACCAGCTTTCCCGCCCGGGCCAGGTCCTCGGCGCACAGGGCCACGGACATGGCGTTCTGCATCACCAGTTGGGGCGGTGCCAGGCGGCAGGGCAGTCCCGACTCTGTCAGCGCCTTCTCACAGAGGACGGCGCCGTCCCCCACGATCACCAGGGGCAGCGGCTCGCTCCGCAGCTCCTCCGCCAGCTCCGCAAGGCCGATGGCGCGATCCGGCGTCCGGCGGGTCAGGCGGCCATGTTCGGAGGTGAAGAGGGCGTTGTAGATCTGGCTACGCCGGGCGTCCATGGCGCAGACCACCAGGGCGTCCATGTGGGCCACGTTCCGGGCCATGGCCTCCAGGGTGGAGACGGCCGCGCAGGGCTTGTCCGCGGCAAAGGCCAGTCCCTTGGCAGCCGAGACGCCGATGCGGATGCCGGTGAAGGACCCCGGGCCTGCCGCCACAGCGACGGCGTCGCAGTCCTGGACGGTCAGGCCGGTGTTTTTCAGCATGGCCTCCACAATGGGCATCAGGGTGCGGCTGTGGGTGAGGCCGGTGTCCTGATAGCCGGAGCAGAGGACTTTCCCATCCTCCGTCACGGCGGCGGAGACCGCCTTGGCGGAGGTTTCCAGTGCCAAGATCCTCATTGTGCAGCACCTCCTTCCACGGTGATGCTCCGCCAGCCGTCGTGCTCCGGATGGCGGGTGAGGGTCACATAGACCGTGCCCTCCGGCAGGGCGTCCGCCACCTGCTCGCTCCACTCTACGGCGCAGACGCCGCCCCGGGAGAGATAGTCCTCCCAGCCGATGTCGAACAGGTCCTCAGACCCGTTCAGCCGGTACATATCGAAGTGGAACAGAGGGGTAGGGCCCTCATACTCGTTGACGATAGTGAAGGTGGGGCTGGTGACCCGACCTCGGCATCCCAGGCCCCGGGCAAGGCCACGGGTAAAGGCGGTCTTGCCCATGCCCAGACCGCCCCGGTAGGCCACCACGGCGCCGGGAGAGAGAGCGGCGGCCAACCGTTCACCAAAGGCCTCCGTCTCCGCCTCGCTGTGGGAAATATACTCCACGAAGCAGCGCTCCTTTCCAGTGATATTTCCAAATCTGATTCAGTATACCATATTTTGAACAGTCTGTAAAAACAAATTTGCGGCGTTTACACATCTTTTCATTTGTGGTATACTGCATTCGTCAAATTCTGCGCCGGAGGAAATGGAAACGCCCATGTGGAACCGACTGAAAGCCATTCTGGCAGACTTCATCCAGCAGGCCGACCTGGTGCTGCTGGGGCTCTGCTGCGCCGCCACCCTGTACGGCATGGCGCTGATCGCCAGCGCCACCAGATACCTGGGCACCGGGGGCATCCTGCGATATGTGGGCGTCCAGGGGGCGGCCATGGTGCTGGGCATCTGCGCCTATATCTTCATGTCCATGTTGGACCTGGAGCGGCTGATGCGACGGTGGAAGTGGCTTGTGGCCTTCAACGTCGTGTTCATCGCCCTGCTGCTGACACCCTTTGGCGTCTCGGACAACACGGGCAACACCGCATGGCTGAAATTTCCCTTTCTCCCCTTCAGCATCGGCCCGGCGGAGGTGGTGAAGATCACCTTCACCCTGCTGCTGGCCAAGCAGTTGGAGTGGCTGCGGGAGGTGAAGCGGGATCTGAAATCCTTCCCCTCCGCCCTGATGGTGGCGGGGCACACCATCGCCCTGATGGGGTGGTACGTGGGGATTTCCGGGGATATGGGCAACGGCCTGACATTTTTCTTCATCTTTCTGTGCATGGCCTTTGTGGCAGGCTTCGCTCTGCGGTGGTTCGTCCTGCTGTTCGCCGGCAGCGGGGCAGCCATTGCCGCCTCGGTGGCTCTGGGCCTGATGCCGGACTATATGATCAACCGTTTCCGGGTCCTGTTTGACCACTCCTATGATACCCTGGGAGCAGGCTGGCAGCAGACCCGGGGCCTGCTGGCCCTGGGCTCCGGCGGCCTCTTCGGCCAGGGATACATGCAGGGCACCCAGACCCAGGCGGGGGAGGGGTCCCTGCCGGCCCGGCACACGGACTTCATCTTCTGTGTCTGCGGGGAGGAGCTGGGGATGATCGGCTGTCTTGTTGTGATCGCCCTGCTGGCGGCCATCATCATCCGGGTGCTGCTGGTAGCCCGCCGGGCTGAGACGCCCTTCCACTGCTATGTCTGTGTGGGTGTGGCGGCCATGCTGATCTTCCAGACTGTGGTGAACATCGGTATGTGCCTGTTTGTGATGCCCGTGATCGGTCTGACCCTGCCGTTCTTCAGCTACGGCGGGGG
>NZ_KI271681.1:13903-38467 GCF_000469445.2 Oscillibacter sp. KLE 1745
TTTGTGATGCCCGTGATCGGTCTGCCCCTGCCGTTCTTCAGCTACGGCGGGTCCTCGCTGTTGACACTGTATGCCGCCATGGGCGTGGTGTCCGGCATCAAAAAGCGATCCCCTGTGGTCCGCCGTCCGGGCAGGCCCCTGGGGTGAGCGGAAGGATCTCCCAAACACGGCCGGAGTGCGCTCCGGCCGTGTTTTTCTGCATATTTCCGGCGGGCGGGAAGAAACTAGCGGTGCACCCAATTCAATACAGGAGGTATGATCGCCTTGAAGACCCAACTGATGAAACGCGCCGCCGCCCTGTGCCTGGCGGTAGTCCTGACCCTGTCCGTCAACGCCGCCGCCCTGTTCGGCGGCAAGGAGAAGGCCCAGCCGGCAGAGGGGAGCCCCACGGCCCAGGCGCTGGAGATCCGCACCTACCGGGGCATTCCCTATCACGCCCAGTTTCTGGCCGCGGGCGGCGAGGGAGAGGACCTGACCTTCACCGTGGAGAAAGAGCCCAAAAAGGGCACCGTCCAGATTGACGGCGCCAGCTTCACCTATACCCCAGAGGGGGATTCCACCGGAAGCGACAGCTTCACCTATACCGCCACCGACAGCGCCGGACGCGTGTCTCAACCCGCTACGGTGAGCGTCACCATTGAGAAGGCCAAGTCTGGCGTCACCTATGCGGACACGGCGGACAGCACCGCCGCGGTGGCCGCGCAGGACCTGGCGGAGGCGGGGATTTTCACCGGTGCCAAGATCGGAGACCAGTACTACTTTGAGCCGGATAAGCCCGTCTCCCGCAGCGAGTTTCTGGCCCTGGTAATGGAGACCGCCGGGGACGAACCCACCGCCGTTACCATGACCGGCTTCTGCGACGACGCGGCCATCCCCACCTGGGCCAAGGCCTACGCCGCGGCCGGTGTGGCGGACGGCATCATTCAGGGCGTCTCCACAGCGGAGGGCGTGGCCTTCCAGGGAGACGAACCCATCACCTTCAATGAGGCGGCTACCGTGCTCAACCGCGTCCTGGCGGTGGAGGATGTGGATCTGGCCGGCTGGTACGCAGACCGGGAGGCAGTGCCCTCCTGGGCGGCCCAGGCCGTGGGGAACATGGAGGCGGTCAGCGTCCTCGCCGCGGGCAGCTTCGGCAGCGCCGCCATGGGAGAAAACGTCACCCGGGCGGACGCGGCCCAGATGCTTTCCGCCGCCGGCACCCTGCTGGAGGGAGAACCGGCCGGCCTCTTCGACTGGCTCCTCTGAGCCGGGAATTTCCAGCAGAACAAACAGCCCTCCGAAAAAGCGCCCGTGCTTTTTCGGAGGGCCTGCGGCGTTTTAACAGTTGTATTTGGGGGCGGTTTGTGCTAAACTATGGAACATTAAAATAGGATGATTATGACTACCCATCGGAGAGCAGTCAAGATAGAAGGGACTGGAAACGAGCATGAAGATCGTTGTATTGGCGGGGGGAATCTCCACAGAGCGGGCGGTCTCCCTGGTGACGGGCACCGGCGTGTGCCACGCCCTGCGGGAAAACGGCCATCGGGCCATCCTGGTGGATCTGTTCCTGGGGCTGGAGGAGGTCCCGGCGGACCTGGAGACCCTGTTTGACGCGCCCGACGGCCTGTGCCCCGACGCGAAGATCGAGGTGGAGGCGCCGGACCTGGAGACGGTGAAGCGCGGCCGGAAGGATCAGGGCCCCAGCCACATCGGCCCCCACGTGCTGGACATCTGCCAGAAGGCGGACCTGGTGTTCCTGGGCCTCCACGGTATGGACGGGGAGGACGGCCGCATCCAGGCCGCCCTGGATTTACTGGGCGTGCCCTACACCGGCGCGGGTCATCTGGCCTCCGCTGTCGCCATGGACAAGGCGGTTTCCAAGCAGATTCTGGACGCGTGCGGCATTCCCACCCCCAAGTGGCGGCTGCTGTCCTATGGACTGGATGAGGCGGAGCCCCTGGCCCAGACGCTGCCTATGCCCTGCGTCATCAAGACCATCGGGGGCGGTTCGTCCCTGGGTGTGTACTTACCGGAGGACCGGACGGAGCTGAAGCGGGCCCTGGAGGAGGTGCTGCGCTACGGCGCCAAGGTCCTGGCGGAGGAGCGGATCTACGGCCGGGAGCTGACAGTGGCGGTCCTGGGGGACCGCTGGCTGCCGGCGGTGGAGACCGTGCCCGCCGGAAAGGAATTTGACTACGTGGCCAAGTACCAGGCCGGCGCGGCGGTGGAGACCTGTCCGGCCGATGTGCCGCCCGCGGTGATGCAGGCCGCCGGTGAGCTGGCCCTGCGGACCCACCGGGCGTTGGGATTGGAGGTCTACTCCCGCACGGACATGATTCTGGACAAAGACGGAAATCTGTGGGTGCTGGAGGCCAACTCCCTGCCGGGCATGACCCCCAACAGCTTTGTCCCCAAGGAGGCCGCCGCCGTGGGCATGAGCTACAACCAGCTCTGCGAGGAGATCGTGCGGCTCTCCTGCGACGTGAAGAGAAGAGGGTGAACTGCATGCAGCCAATGACCATTCCTGAGATCATATCCGCTGTGGACGGCACCTGGCTGAATCCCCGGAAGGGGGCGGCCCCCGTCACCGCTGTGTGCACCGACAGCCGGAAGATTGCCCCCGGCTGCCTGTTCCTGCCCTGGGTGGGGGAGCGGTTCGACGGCCATGACTTCATCGACAGGGCCCTGGACGCGGGAGCCGCCGGGTGCTTGTGCGCCCGGAGGCCGGAGCTGCTGCGGCCAGACAAGTTCTATATCCAGGTGGCGGACACCCGGCTGGCCCTGCGGGCCCTGGCGTCCGCCTACCGGGACCGGTTCGCCATCCCCTTTGTCCAGGTCACCGGCAGCGTGGGCAAGACCACCACAAAGGAGATGCTGGCGGCGGTGCTGGGGGCGAAGCTCCGGGTGCTGAAGACACCGGAGAACTTCAACAACGACATCGGCACGCCCCTGACCCTGCTGGGCCTGGGGCCGGAGCATCAGGCGGCGGTGATCGAGACCGGCATGAACCACTTCGGGGAGATCCGCTATTTGGGGGAGATGGTGCGGCCGGACATCGCCGTCATCTCCAACATCGGTGACGCCCACATCGAGCATCTGGGCAGCCGGGAGGGGATCCTCAAGGCCAAGAGCGAGATTTTTGAGAACCTGAAGCCGGAGGGACTGGCGGTCCTTAACGGGGATGACGCCCTGCTGAACACCCTGGACCTGCCCTTCCGGACCGTCCGCTGCGGCCGATCGGAGCACTGCGCCGTCCGGGTGATGGACATGGCCGACCACGGCGTAGCGGGAATTACCTGCACCGTCGTGTCCCCCCGGGACACCTATCACCTGACCATCCCTGCGCCGGGAGAGCACATGGCCTACTCTGCCGCCATCGCCGTGGCGGTGGGAGAGGAGCTGGGCCTTTCCACGGAGGAGATCACCCGGGGCGCGGCTTCGTATGAACCCGCCGGATCCCGGATGCGGGTGCTTCGTCTGCGGGACGGGCGGCTGGTGCTGGATGACTGCTACAACGCCAATCCCCAGTCCGTCACTGCGGCCCTGGAGATCCTGGCCAAGACTGAGTGCGGCCGGAAGGTGGCCGTGCTGGGGGACATGGGGGAACTGGGGGACCTGACGGACCAGGCCCACTACAACATAGGCGCCCTGGCCGCCATGCTGGGCATCGACGAGGTGGTGGCCATCGGCGCCAAGGCGGAGAAGATCGCCGACGGCGCCGCCCAGAGCGGCGGCTCCGTCACCCATTTTGCCACCAAGGAGGAGGCCGTCCACGAATTGACTGACCAGCTGGGCACCGACACCGCCATGCTGGTGAAGGCGTCCCACGCCATGCACTTTGGCTGGATCGTGGAGCAGTTGAAACAAGCGTATGATTGAGATTCAAGTGAACAACCTGGTGAAGTCCTTTGAGGTGGGGAAGAACGTCCTGGACGGCCTCACCTTTCAGGTGGACCAGGGGGAGCGGGTGGGGCTGCTGGGCCGCAACGGCGCGGGCAAGACCACCCTGTTCAAGATACTGACCGGCGAGCTGGACTACGACGAGGGCACCGTCGTGGTGGGCCAGGGCCGGCGGGTGGGCCTGATCTCCCAGATCCCCGTCTACCCCGCCGGCTGCACAGTAGAGGACGTGCTGCGCTCCGCCTTCGCCCGGCTGGAGAGCCTGGCGGAGGAGATGCGGGCCCTGGAGGCCCGGATGGCCGCCGGGGAGAGCGACCCTGCCATTTTGAAGCGGTACGGCACATTAAGCGAGCGGTTTGAGGCATTTGGCGGCTATGACACGGATGTGGCGGTGAATAAGATCGCCAACGGCCTGTCCATTCCGGACAGCCAGCGGTCCCAGCTGTTCGACAGCCTCTCCGGCGGGGAAAAGACCCGGGTGAACCTGGGCCGCCTCATCCTGGAGGACACGGACATCCTGCTGCTGGACGAGCCCACCAACCACTTGGACCTCCACGCTACCGAGTGGCTGGAGGAGTACATTCGCTCTTTCCACGGCACGGTGGTCACCATCTCCCACGACCGGTATTTCCTGGACCGCACCGTCACCCGGGTCATCGAGATCCAGGACGGGAAAGCGGAGTTTTACAGCGGGAATTACAGCTTCTATGCCGTGGAGAAGGAACGCCGCTACCAGGAGCGGATGAAGCAGTACGAAAAAGAGCAGGCCAAGATCGCACAGTTGGAGAAGGCGGCGGAGCAATTGCGGGTCTGGGCTTTCATGGGCATGGACAAGACCTACCGCCGGGCCATCTCCATGGAAAGGCGCATCGAGCGGATGCGGACCACCTCCAAACCCACCAAGGCGCGGAAGATGGACGCCCGGTTCTCCTCCGCGGAGTTCCACGGGGACGAGGTGCTGGGCATCCGGAACGTGTCCAAGTCCTACGGGGACAAGCACCTCTTTGAGGGCATCAGCCTGAAGGTGGAGGGGGGCGAGCGCATCGCCCTCATCGGCGACAACGGCACCGGAAAGTCCACCCTTATCAAGATGATCGTGGGGGAGCTGTATCCGGACGACGGCCGCATCAAAACCGGCCCCCAGGTGAAGGAGGCATACCTGCCCCAGATCGTCCGCTTCGACCACCCAGACTGGAACCTGGTGGAGAATATGATGGCGGCGAAAAAGGGCCTCTCGGCCCAGTCGGCCCGAAACCGGCTGGCGGCATACGACTTCCGGGGCGAGGACGTGTTCAAGCCGGTGTCGGTGCTCTCCGGCGGGGAGCAGAGCCGCCTGCGGCTGTGCATGCTGATGGATGACGAGATCAACTTTCTGATTCTGGACGAGCCCACCAACCATCTGGACATCGACTCCCGGGAGTGGATCGAGGAGGCGGTGGAGGCCTACGACGGCACGCTGCTGTTTGTCAGCCATGACCGGTACTTCATCAACCGCTTCGCCACCCGGATCTGGGAGCTGGCGGATGGCACCATCACGGATTATCCCTGCGGCTTTGCCCAATACCGGCAGATGAAGGCTCAGGAGGAGGCGGAGAAGGCCGCCGCTCCCAAGCCGGAGAAGGAGCGGGAAAAGCCCGCTGCGGAGCGGCCCCAGCGGGGCAACAAGGCCCAGCAGGCGGCCCGACGGCAGTTGACCATCTGTGAGCGGGACATCGCCAGGGCGGAGGAGTACATCGCCGCCCTGGAGGCGGACATGGAGGCCGCGGCCTGTGACTATGAGAAGCTGAACGAGCTGGTGGGGCAGAAGGACGCCGCCCAGGCGGAGCTGGACGCCCTGTACGAAAGGTGGGAGCAGCTCAGTGAAGAGGCAGAGGGCTAAACAGCGGCCCCTGTACCGGTACGATGTCTACCGGGGCCGCAGAAGAGGACAGGCCCGGCTGATCGGGGCGGCGGGCTGCGCCGTTTTCGGCCTGCTTCTGGTGCTCATCCGGAGCCTGGGCATCCGGTTTTCCGGCTTTCTGCTGCTGGGGCTGGCGGCGCTCCTGGTGCTTTCCTGGCTGCTGGATCGCCTGGCCGCCGGAAATCACCGCTGGCGGCTGATCCACCGGGGCTTTTATGGCTGCCTTACGGTGGGACTGGCTGCGCTGCTGGGGCTGGAGGTCTTTATCATTAACCGGGGGCGCAGCGACATGACGCCCCTGCCGGCAGACGCGGTCATCGTCCTGGGGGCGGGGGTCAACGGCACTGAGCCGTCCCTGTCCCTGCGGACCCGGCTGGACAAGGCCGTGGACTATCTGGAGCGGTGGCCGGACATCCCGGCAGTGCTCACCGGCGGCACCGGCTACGGCGAGGAGATCAGTGAGGCCCAGTGTATGTATGACTATCTCACGGAGTACGGTGTGGAGGCAGACCGCCTGATCCTGGAGGACCGGGCATCCAACACGGCGGAGAACTTCGCCTTTTCCTGGGAACTGCTGACAGAGGCGGGGGTGGACCCGGCGGAGGGACGGGTGGCTGTTGTCACCAATGACTTTCACATCGCCCGGGCGGAGCTGATCGCCGCCCGGGAGGGCTACGGAGACGTGGCCGGGATCCCAGCGCCGCTGCCCTGGGTTCATTTGGAGATCAATTACACCCTGCGGGAGGCCTTTGCCATGGTAAAGACCTTTCTGTTTGACTGAGCGGATACGGAGGAACCAAATGAGCGACATCTTATGTATCTATTACTCCCGGACGGGGAACACCAAGAAGGCCATGGAGGAGATTGCCGCCGCCCTGGACGCGGAGCTGGCGGAGCTGCGGGACAACGCGGACCGGAGCGGCTGGCGGGGCTGGCTGCGCTGTGGGCTGGACGCCATGCGCAAAGACACCCGCCCCGTGGCCCCGTTGGAGACAGCCCGTCCCCTGGGGGACTACCGCTTGGTGATTCTGGGCACACCGGTGTGGGCCGGGCGATCCAGCGCCGTCATGCGGTCGTTTCTGAAAGACCGGGGCGGGGAGATCCGCAACGCGGCCTATGTGCTGACCCGCAGCAGCGGCTCCCAGTACCAGGAGGTCTATCGCCAGATGGATCTCTGTGTGCCCGCCGGTCATCTGGCGGCGGTGTCCCTGCGAAGCGGGGACGTGGGCTGGGCATTCTGGCAGGAGGAGTTTCTCCGCCAAGTCCGGGCCTTTCTGGAGGGGCAGTAGCGGCAGACCCTTTTCTGAAATCAACGGGAGAGGAGATGCCCCATGCTGGAAAAACTGAAGGAGCTGGCCCTGCGGTATGAAGATCTGCAGGCCCAGCTGGCGGACCCGTCTGTCTACGGTGACGCGGAGCGGCTGAAGACTGTGAATCGGGAGCTGAAGGACCTGACTCCGGTGGCAGAGGCGTACCAGGCATACCGGCAGGCGGAGGCGGACCGAGCCGCGGCGGAGGAGCTGCTCTCTGACCCGGAGATGCGGGAGTTGGCCCAGGAGGAGCTGACCGCCGCACGGGAAGAGATGGAGCGGCTGCGGCAGGAGCTGAAGCTCCTGCTGCTGCCCAAGGATCCCAATGACCGGAAGAACGTGATCCTGGAGATCCGGGCGGGTACCGGCGGCGAGGAGGCGGCGCTGTTCGCCGCGTCGCTGCTGCGGATGTACACCATGTACGCTGCCGCCCGGGGCTGGAGGACCGACACCGTGGAGCTGAACGAGACGGAGCTGGGGGGCGTGAAGGAGTGCAGCGTCCTCATTGAAGGCGAGGGCGCCTGGTCCCGGCTGAAATTCGAGAGCGGCGTCCACCGGGTCCAGCGGGTGCCGGTGACGGAGTCCAATGGCCGCATCCAGACCTCCGCCGCCACGGTGGCCGTGCTGCCGGAGGCGGAAGGGGTGGACGTGAAGCTGGACCCTGCGGACATCGAGATGCAGGTCTACCGGGCCAGCGGCGCGGGTGGCCAGCATGTGAACAAGACGTCCTCCGCCGTGCGGCTGATCCACCGGCCCACCGGCCTGGTAGTGGAATGCCAGCAGGAGCGCAGCCAGTTCCAGAACCGGGACAAGGCCATGCGCCTTTTGGCGTCAAGATTGTATGAGATCGAGCGGGAAAAGCAGAATGCCGACATCGCCAGAGAGCGGAAGAGTCAGGTGGGCAGCGGCGACCGCAGCGAGAAGATCCGCACCTACAACTTCCCCCAGGGCCGGGTGACGGATCACCGGATCGGCCTGACGCTGTACCGGATCGACGCAGTCCTGGACGGGGAACTGGATGAGCTCATCGACGCCCTGGTGACCGCCGACCAGGCGGAGAAGCTGAAGAACGGCGGCGGGGAACCATAAAACAGAGCTGTACGGCGGCCCGGATAGAGCGGCGCCGTGGAGGGGCTGCACTTCCGGCAGCCTGCCGGGACGCCGCGGAGCCCTTTGGAGACGCAGAAAGAGTAAGCAATAAGGCCGGGGAGATCTCCGGCGAAGAGAGATAGAGGCGAAGAGATATGCAGACACGATATTTTGACCTGCGGGACACCAAGGGTCAGCAGAAGGAGATCGAGGACAAGATCGGCGCAGCGGCCAAGATCCTGCGGGACGGCGGCCTGGTGGGCATCCCCACGGAGACGGTGTACGGCTTGGGGGCCAACGCTCTGGACGGCACCGCGGTGAAGCGGATCTTTGAGGCCAAGGGCCGGCCCCAGGACAATCCCCTCATCATCCATGTGACCGGCGCCCAGTGGCTGCCCCGCTACTGCGCCGACGTGCCGCCCCTGGCCTATGTGCTGGCCCGGAAATTCTGGCCCGGCCCCCTGACTATGATCCTGAAGCGGCGGCCCATCATCCCGGACGAGACCACCGCCGGGCTGGACACGGTGGCGGTGCGCTGCCCCAACCACCCGGTGACGCTGGCGATCATCCGGGAGGCGGGCATCCCCATCGCGGCCCCCAGCGCCAACCTCTCCGGCCGGCCCAGCTGCACGACTGCCCAGGACGTGCTGGAGGATATGGACGGCCGGATCAGCGGCGTGGTGGACGGCGGTCCCTGTGCGGTGGGTGTGGAGTCCACGATTCTGGACCTGACCTGCGACCCGCCCAGGCTGCTGCGTCCCGGCGGACTGCCCCTGGAGGACCTGGAGCGGCTCATCGGCAAGATCGATGTGGACAAGGCCGTCAACGGCGCCCTGGCGGAGGGCGAGAAGCCCAAGGCCCCTGGCATGAAGTACCGCCACTACGCCCCCAAGGCGCCGGTCACCGTCATCACCGGCGCGCCGGAGAAGTCCGCCCAGGAGATCCTGCGGCGGGTGGGGCCCACCTCCGGCGTCATTTGCTTCGAGGAGTTTGTGGACCTGTTCCGGGAGCAGGAGGTCCACACCCTGGGGCCTGTAGGCGACAAGCTGGTCCAGGCCCAGCGGGTGTTCGACGCCCTGCGGACCTTTGACACCAGCGATGTGACGGAGATCTTCGCCCAGTGCCCGGACAACCGGGGATTGGGTCTGGCCATCGGCAACCGGCTGAAAAAGGCCGCCGGCTTCCATGTGGTGGAGGCGGACAGTGAGCGGGTGGTGCTGGGCCTCACCGGCGGCACCGGCGCGGGCAAGTCCAGCGCCCTGCGGGCCATCCGCTCCCTGGGGGGCGAGGTCATCGACTGCGACGCCCTGTACCATGAGATGTTGGAGACCTGCGCTCCCCTGCGGGATGAGATCGGTGTCTCCTTCCCCGGCGCGTTTGACGCAGCCGGCCAACTGGACCGGCGCAAGCTGGGACAGGAGGTCTTCTCCCACAAGGACCGGCTGGAGCAGCTCAACGGCATTGTGGCCCGCCATCTGGTGCCGGAGGTGCGGCGGCGCTTGGCGGCGTCGGAGAGCAAGATCTTCGCCATCGATGCCATCAACCTGCTGGAGGGCGGGCTGGACCAGCTGTGCGACCGGACGATAGCCGTCACCGCGCCTTTGGAACTGCGGGTCCGGCGGATCATGGCCCGGGACAACATCACAGAGCAGTACGCCCGCCTGCGGATCTCCGCCCAGCAGCCGGACGAGTACTACCGGGGCAAGTGCGACTGTGAGCTGAATAACGCCGCCGATACCGCCGCGGCCTTTGAAATGGAGGCCCGGGAGTTTTTCCAGCGGCTGATCGACACCATCAAGGAGGAAAAAGCACATGGAAAGCAAGGAATTTAAGGCGCTGAAGGAGCAGCTGCTCTCCTGCCGCCGCAACGGCTTCGACCGGATGGACGCGGCGGAGCGGAGCGCCATGGAATCGTACTGCACGGACTACAAGGCATTTCTGGACACTAGCAAGACCGAGCGGCTCTGCGCAGGAGAGGTTGTCCGCCTGGCAAAGCAGGCCGGCTACCGGCCCTATGTCCGGGGCGCGGCGGTGAAGCCGGGAGACAAGGTCTATCTCTGCAACCGGGGCAAGAGCGTGCTGCTGGCCCACATCGGGGAGAAGCCGTTGGCGGAGGGTGTTCAGATCGCTGCCGCCCACATAGACTCCCCCCGGCTGGACCTGAAGCCCAACCCCCTGTATGAGGACGGGGAACTGGCCTATTTCAAGACCCACTACTACGGCGGCATCCGCAAGTACCAGTGGGTTACCATTCCCCTGGAGCTCCACGGCGTGGTGGCCCTGCGGGACGGCGCCAGCGTACAGGTGAACATCGGCGGGGGCGCGGACGATCCCCGGCTGGTGATCACGGACCTGCTGCCCCACCTGGGCGCGGAGCAGAACAAGAAGCCGCTGGCGGAGGCCATTCCCGCTGAGACCCTGAACCTGCTGCTGGGCAGCGAGCCGATCGGGGACGCGGAGGAGTCCGGCCGTGTGAAGCTGGCGGTGATGAAGCTGCTGAACGAAAAGTACGGCATCACGGAGGATGACTTTACCTCCGCGGAGCTGGAGGCGGTGCCGGCGGTAAAGGCCACGGACATCGGCCTGGATCGCAGCATGATCGGCGCCTACGGCCATGATGACCGGGTGTGTGCCTACGCCGCCCTGCGGGCCCTGCTGGATCTGGAGGGGACCCCTGCCAAGACGGCGGTGTGTGTTCTGGCGGATAAGGAGGAGATCGGCTCCGACGGTGTGACGGGCATGCAGTCCGCCGCTTTCGACACATTTATGGAGGACCTGTGCGAGAGCCAGGGCGCGGCTGTGCGGGTGTGTTTCGAGAAGTCCTTCTGCCTCAGCGCCGACGTGACGGCGGCCTACGACCCTAACTTCTCCGACGTGTATGAGAAGCGCAACGCCGCCTATCTGAACTACGGCATCGGCCTGTGCAAGTACACCGGCGCCCGGGGCAAGTCTGGTGCCTCCGACGCGGACGCGGAGACGGTGGCCTATATCCGCAACCTCTTTGACGAGGCGGGGGTCATCTGGCAGATCGCAGAGCTGGGCAAGGTGGACGCCGGCGGCGGCGGCACTGTGGCCATGTATATGGCCAACCGGAACATCACCACGCTGGACGCGGGCGTGCCGGTCCTGTCCATGCACGCGCCCTTTGAGACGGTGTCCAAGCTGGACTGCTACGAGACCTATAAGGGCATGAAGGCCGTATTCCAGGCGGAGAAGTGAATCGGCTGAGATCAGGAAACAGGCGCCCCGGTGAAAACCGGGGCGCCTGTTTCTATCCGGCATTCTGCTCAGGTGAGGGGGAGAAAACCGGGGGAACTTTTCCTGTTTTCGTCAAAAGAATTTCGGCGAATTTGGTTGCATTGCCTACGGAAATATGGTAAGATGCTTTGCGTGTAAAGACAAATGGCCATAGGAGGCGGACGAGATGGCGAGAGAGATCAAGTATTACATTGTGGCCGCGAACGCCCTGCCGGAGATCTTCGTGAAGGTGGCGGAGGCCAAGCGGATGATGCAGACCGGCGAGGCGGACACCGTGGGCGCTGCCACGAAGCAGGTGGGGATCAGCCGCAGCGCGTTCTACAAGTACAAGGATGCGGTGCAGCCGTTCAACGATATGAAGGCGGAGCACATCATCACCTTTTACTGCATGCTCAAGGACAACACCGGCGTGCTCTCCAGCGTGCTGTCCGTGTTTGCCACTTCTGGGGCCAACATCCTCACCATCAACCAGAGCATTCCCACCAACGGCTGCGCGGCGGTGACGATTTCCGCAGAGACCAGCGGACTGGCGGAGACCCTGGAGAAGCTGATGGCAGACGTGGCCGCCGTGGACGGCGTGGTGCGGGTGGAAGTCCTGGCAGGATAAAGAGAGAGGAAACGGACGCATGATACAGATTGCGATTATGGGCCTTGGCACGGTGGGCTCCGGCGTGGCCAAGGTAGTGGCGGAAAACGCCCGGCAGATCGAGCGAAAGCTGGGCGAACCCCTGCAGGTGAAGACCATTCTGGTGCGGCATTTCAAGGACGGGCCCTACCGTCAGCTGATGACGGATGACTTCACGAAGATCGAGGAGGACCATGCTATCCGGGTGGTGGTGGAGACCATCGGCGGCGTGGAGGCGGCCTACGAGTACACAAAGCGGGCCCTGAACGCCGGCAAGCACGTGGTCACCGCCAACAAGCAGCTGGTGGCGGAGAAGGGCGCAGAGCTGCTGGCCCTGGCCAAAAAGCGGGGCGTGAACTATTTGTTCGAGGCCAGCGTGGGCGGCGGTATCCCAGTGCTGCATCCCCTGACCCAGTGCATGGCTGCCAACCGGATCGACGAGGTGTACGGCATCCTAAACGGCACCACCAATTATATCCTCACCCGGATGGTCCGGGCCGGCACCACCTTTGCGGACGCCCTGAAAGAGGCGCAGGAGAAGGGTTACGCGGAGGCAGACCCCACCGCAGACGTGGAGGGCGTCGACGCCGGGCGGAAGATCTGTATCCTGGCGGATCTGGCCTTCGGCTGTCAGGTGGACCCGGCGGATGTGCCCATGGAGGGGATCAGCCGGCTGTCTCTCCGGGACGTGAAGATCGCCCAGCGGGCTGGCTACCGCGTCAAGCTGCTGGGCCGGGCGGTGCGCCTGCCCGGCGGCCGTACTGCCTATGTGGCACCCCATCTGATCCCGGAGGAGCAGCCCCTGGCCAGCGTGGACGATGTGTTCAACGCGGTGGTGGTCCGGGGAAACGCCACCGGCGAGGTGATGTTCTACGGCCAAGGGGCCGGGGAGCTGCCCACGGCCTCCGCCTGCGTGGCGGACGTGATGGAG
Organism: Oscillibacter sp. KLE 1745; assembly: GCF_000469445.2. NCBI lineage: Bacteria > Bacillati > Bacillota > Clostridia > Eubacteriales > Oscillospiraceae > Oscillibacter > Oscillibacter sp. KLE 1745. The sequence goes on from NZ_KI271681.1 coordinate 26,899, forward strand.
GCGCTTCAGTCCAGTCCCCGCCGGGAGGAGATCGGCTGGGAGGCGGACCCGGCGGGCTTTGAGGACCCGCAGGCCCTTCGGAGCCGGTACTACTTCCGCATCGGCGGCAGCCTCAGCGCCGCTGCCGCGGCCTTCGGCCAGGTGGAGATCCTCAGCGAGGACGGCGGTGAGACCGCCTTCCTCACCGACTGCATCAGCGGAGCCGAGGCAGGGAAGCAGGCCGAAGGCCTGCGCGTCCTGGCCTGTCTGCGGGTGCTGGGATAAGCCCCAAACCGCCGGAAGATGTGTATACTGGAACAGGCGGGAACCGGGATTTGAGACTTGATTCTGATTTAAAGAAGGAAATGCCATGAGCTTGATCGTACAGAAATTCGGCGGCACCAGCGTGAGAGATGCCAAGCGCATCCGCAACGTAGCCGGCATCATCGCAGAGACCTATCTGGCGGGGAACGACGTGATTGTGGTCCTCTCCGCCCAGGGAGACACTACAGACGATCTCATTGCCAAGGCGGAGGAGATCAACCCCCACGCCTCCAAGCGGGAGATGGATATGCTGCTCTCCACGGGAGAGCAAATCTCTGTGGCCCTGTGCGCCATGGCCCTGGAGGCCATGGGCCTGCCCTGCATATCCCTGGCTGCTTGGCAGGTGGGGATACAGTCTACCTCCGTCCACTCCGACGCCCGGATCAAGAAGATCGACACCGAGCGTATCCAGTCCGAGCTGGACCAGCACCGGATCGTGATCGTCACCGGCTTCCAGGGCGTGGACCGCAACGGGGACGTGACCACCCTGGGCCGGGGCGGGTCCGACACCAGCGCCGTGGCGCTGGCGGCGGCCTTCCGTGCAGATCTGTGCCAGATCTACACGGATGTGGACGGTGTGTATACCACGGACCCCCGCATCGTCCCCAGTGCCCGCAAACTGGATGAGATCACCTACGACGAGATGCTGGAACTGGCGTCGCAGGGGGCCCAGGTGCTCCACAACCGCAGCGTGGAGCTGGCCAAGAAGTTCAGAGTGAATTTGGAAGTCGTGTCCAGCCTGGAGCGCAAGCCCGGCACGAAAGTCAAGGAGGTCACCAAAGTGGAGAAAACCAATATCGCCGGTGTCGCCAAGGACACCAGCATCGCCCGCGTCGCCCTGATCGGTCTGCAGCACAACCCAGGCGTCGCCTTCCAGGTCTTTGACCTGCTGAGCAAGCACAACATCAACGTGGATGTCATCCTGCAGTCCATTGGCCGGGAGGACACCAAGGACATCACCTTCACGGTCCACAAGAAGGACCTGGAGGAATCCAAGCAGATTCTGGAGGAACATAAAGAGACCCTGAGGTTCGACCACATTGAGACGGATGAGAGCATCGGCAAGGTTTCCATCGTGGGCGCGGGCCTCATGAGCAACTGCGGCGTGGCCGCCCGGATGTTCGAGGCTCTCTATGAGGCGGGCATCAACATCCAGATGATCAATACTTCTGAGATCCGAGTCTCCGTCCTGCTGGATGAGGAGGACGTGAACCGGGCGGTCCGGGCCATCCACGACAAGTTCTTCGGCGAGATCTGATTCCGCCTGGAGCATCAGCCCAGCAGGGCGCGCCCACCGGCGCGCCCTGTGCTGTTTTCCGGTCTGCTCCGCCGCCGCGCTGCATACAGTGGAGCGAGGTGAGGCGAACCATGAGAGATCCCTTCAATCGTTTTGCCCTGCGGTATCTGGCGGCTGTGGTGTGCGGCCTGGCACTGCTGCTGCTCCACAGCACGGCACAAAGCGGACTGCCTGCCGCGTTCGTGCCCCAGTGTCCCAGCCCCTGGGAGTTGAGCAAGCTGGCCTTCTGGCCGCTGCTTGCCGCCTGGGTGCTGACCGGCCGGCTGGGCAGGGAGCGCCGCACGCTGCTGCAGGATCTGCCGGCAGCGGTGCTGACGCCCCTGGCTATGACAGCGGCGTGCTGGGGCTTGGCGGCCGCCGGGGGAAACGGCGCGGCGAGCCTGGCGGTCTGGGCGGTGCTGCTGGCGGCGGGCACGGCCTTCTGCCCGGACGGAAGAAAGCACCCGGGGCTGTGGGCAGCCCTGGCTCTGCTTCTGGCGGGGCTGTACATGCTGCTGACCTTCACGCCTCCGGGCTGGGGACCATTCGTCAATCCGCTGGGATGAGAGAGGATTTACTTTCCCGCCCATCTGTGGTACAATACGGACGCTGTATACAAGAGAATGCCGCCTCGCCGGGCTTGCCGGCGGGCGGCCATGAGGAGGAACTTCGCTATGAACGCCATCGTCACCGTCGTGGGGCAGGATAAGGTAGGCATCATCGCCGCCGTCTGCGCCCTGCTGGCTGAGCACAACGTCAATATCCTGGACATCTCCCAGACGATCCTCCAGGGCTCCTTCACCATGGTCATGGCCGTGGACGTGGGAGCGGCCAAGGTCTCTGTGGGCGAGCTACGGGACCTGCTGGAGCAGTTGGGGCAGAAGATGGAGATCTCTATCCGCATCCAGCGGGAGGAGATATTTGATGCCATGCATCGCATCTGACTTCAAGAGGGAGCTGCGCCCACCCTTTAGATTCCCCCTCCCCAGTGAGACGTTGGTCACTGGGGACGCCGCCCCCGGCGGCTGGGTCAAGGAATTTTCGGCAGGTACACGCCCTGCCGAAAATGATTTGATATTCTTCTTTTGCCGGAGGTAAAAGAACTGGGGAAAACCGGAGGTTTTCCCCTAGCCTCTTTTACCCGTTTCCGGAGTCCTTTTGAGAGAGAATTTGTACGTTGGGAGATACGTTATGCTGAACCAGAAGGAAATTTTATCTACCATTGAGATGATCGACCAGCAGCACCTGGACATCCGCACCATCACCATGGGAATCTCCCTGCTGAGCTGCTGTGACCCGGACCCGAAGCGGGCCTGTAAGAAGATCTACGACAAGATCACCCGGTATGCGGAGAAGCTGGTCAAGACCGGCGAGGACATCGAGCGGGAGTTCGGCATCCCCATCGTGAACAAGCGCATTTCCGTCACTCCCATGGCCCTGGTGGCCGGGGCCAGCGAGACGGAGGACTGCGTGCCCTTTGCCCTGGCCCTGGACCGGGCGGCCCAGACCTGCGGCGTCAACTTTATCGGCGGCTACTCCGCCTTGGTGCAGAAGGGCATGACAGAGGCGGACGAGAAGATGATCCGCTCCATTCCGGAGGCTCTGGCCCGGACAGAACTGGTCTGTTCCTCCGTCAACGTGGGGTCCACCCGGGCGGGCATCAATATGGACGCGGTGGCCCTGATGGGCCGCATCGTCAAGGATACCGCTGCCGCCACGGCGGACCGGGATGGCCTGGGCTGCGCCAAGCTGGTGGTGTTCTGCAATGCCGTGGAGGACAACCCCTTTATGGCCGGCGCCTTCCACGGCGTGGGAGAGGCGGAGAAGGTCATCAACGTGGGCGTCTCCGGCCCCGGCGTAGTGTGTACTGCTTTGAAAGCGGTGAAGGGCCAGCCCTTTGACGTGGTGGCGGAGACCGTGAAGAAGACCGCTTTCCGGGTGACCCGCATGGGCCAGTTGGTGGCCCAGGAGGCCAGCCGTCGGCTGGACACGCCCTTCGGCATCGTGGATCTCTCCCTGGCGCCTACCCCGGCCATCGGAGACAGCGTGGCCCGCATTCTGGAGGAGATGGGCCTGGAGGTCTGCGGCACCCACGGCACTACGGCGGCGCTGGCCCTGTTGAACGACGCGGTGAAGAAGGGCGGCGTCATGGCGTCCTCCTCTGTGGGCGGCCTCTCCGGCGCCTTCATCCCCGTCAGCGAGGACGAGGGCATGATCGCCGCCGCAGAGGCAGGGACCCTCTGCCTGGACAAGCTGGAGGCCATGACCTGCGTCTGCTCCGTGGGCCTGGACATGATCGCCGTCCCCGGCGACACCCCGGTAGAGACCATCTCCGCCATCATTGCAGACGAGGCGGCCATCGGCATGGTGAACAACAAGACCACCGCCGTCCGGCTGCTGCCCGCCCCCGGCAAGACCGTGGGGGACCGGATCGAGATGGGCGGCCTCCTGGGCAGCGCCCCGGTGATGCCGGTGCACCCGGAGTCCAGCGCGGACTTTATCGCCCGGGGCGGCCGCATCCCGGCACCCCTCCACAGCCTGAAGAACTGAGCCAGCGGGCCGTCCGGAAGGGCGGCCTGTTTTGCCATACAGATGCGGGAAAGGCGTTCAGATATGCCGCAGCTTCATGTGCAGCAGGGCTCACGCCTTTTCGCGGCATACTGTCCTATACTTGGAGTTTCACGCCGGGGTATGGGACGCGCCCTGCCGCGGTAAACTGGGAGAAAAGGAGGAATCGCATGGACATTCTCTTTGAAAACGGCACCATCCGCACTCTGGAGCGGAACAGCCCTGATGCCCAGGCCCTGTTGGTGCGCAACGGCCGGATCGCCGCCGTGGGGGGCAGGACGGCGGTGGAGGACCAGACGGGAATCGACGTCCGCCGGGTGGATCTGGCAGGCAGGACGCTGCTGCCGGCGTTTCTGGACGCCCACAGCCACTTTACGGCGGTGGCCAACCAGTTTCTGCAGGTGTCTTTGGAGGGCTGCACCTCCTGGGCGGACATGCAGGACCGGATCCGGGACTACATCCGGCGGGAGCGCATCCCTGCCGGGCAGTGGGTAACGGCACAGGGGTACGACCACAACCTGCTCTCGGAGCGGCGCCACCCGGATCGGCTCTGCCTGGATGCGGCGGCGCCGGACAACCCGGTGGTGATCTGCCACCAGTCCGGCCACATGGGCGTGTTCAACACCGCGGCGCTGGAGCGGCTGGGTGTCACTGCGCAGACGCCTGCCCCCGCCGGAGGCGTCATCGGGCGGGAGAACGGCACCCTCACCGGCTACATGGAGGAAAACGCCTTTCTGGAGTTCCAGAAGCGGGTGCCCATGAGGCCGCTGGAGTCGTTTCTGGCGGCCTACCGGAAGGCCCAGGACCTGTACGCCTCCTACGGAATCACCACCGTGCAGGAAGGGCTGCTGCGCCGGGAGCTGGTACCCCTGTATCAGGCCCTGCTGGCGGACGGGTCCCTGAAGCTGGATGTGGTTGCCTACGGAGATCCGGAGGGAGTGGAGGCGGCCCGGCAGGCATTTCCCGAGAGTGTCCGGCAATATCACCGGCGCTTCAAGCTGGGCGGGTACAAGATGTTTCTGGACGGATCTCCCCAGGGACGTACCGCTTGGCTGCGGCGGCCCTATCAGGGGGAGCAGGAATACCGGGGCTACGGCACCCTGACGGACGCAGAGGTGCTGGACATGGTCCGCCGAGCCGGGACAGATGGAATGCAGCTGCTGGCCCACTGCAACGGGGATGCCGCCTGCGCCCAGTATCTGGCGGCGCTGGATGCGGCGGCGCGGGAAGGCGTGGATCTGGCGGCACTGCGGCCGGTGATGATCCACGCCCAGCTGCTGGGCAGGGACCAACTGCCGGAGGTGAGGCGGCTGGGGGTGATCCCCTCTTTCTTCGTGGCCCACGTGTACCACTGGGGGGATGTCCATCTGGAAAATCTGGGACCCGGCCGGGCGGAGGCCATCAGTCCCGCAGGCTCGGCGGCGGAGCAGGGGATCCCCTTCACATTCCATCAGGATGCGCCGGTGATCCGGCCCGATATGCTGGAGACGGTGTGGTGTGCCGTGAACCGGGTGACCCGGCAGGGCCGCGTCCTGGGCCGGGAAGAGCGGGTGGACGTCCGGACGGCCCTGGAGGCGGTGACGGTCCACGCTGCATACCAGTATTTTGAGGAGACGGACAAGGGCACCCTGGCGCCGGGGAAGCAGGCGGATCTGGTGATTCTGGACCGGGACCCCCTGGCGGTGCCGCAGGAGGAGCTCCGGGATATTCGGGTACTGGAGACCTGGAAGGATGGCGTTCCCATCTTCTGCCGGGAGGCATGAGTCTGCCGCCGGGTGGAAAAGAACGCTTGCAATTTTTCGCACGAGAGGTAAAATAAGGAGGAACGACGTGCCCAACGCGTTGGAACATGGGAGGTGAGCAATATGGAGAAAAAGAGCAAGCTGGTGCTGGCCGTTTTACAGGGAAGTGATTCCGACAACACCATCCGCAACCTGAATGAGCGCGGCTTCATGGTGACGGTGCTGAGCTCCACCGGCGGCTTTTTGAAGAAAAAGAGCACCACGGTGATGATCGGCGTGGAGGAGGATCGGCTGGAAGAGGCCCTGGACGTCCTGCAGAAGTATGCGGGACACCGGAAGGAGACCGTGTACCAGAGCGTGACCATGCCCCACGGGGAGATGTCCGCGGTGCCGCCGGTACCCATGGAGGTCATGGCCGGCGGTGCGGCGGTGTTCATCGTGTCGCTGGACGATATCCGCAAATTCTGAATCCCTGCGTCTCAAATGGCAAAAAAGACCTGCGCGGCAGCTGCCGTGCAGGTCTTTTTTGCGCATCGAAGGGAAGCTCGTCAGCCCTGTCGGGCCGCCTCCTCCGCGTCAAATTTTGCCCGGTCCCGGTCGATCTGCTTCTGATAGCGGTCCGCCTCGGAAAAGACGCAGCCGCAGTACTTCTGCATATAGAACCCCAGCTCCCGGGCCCGCTGGTTGCCGGCCCGGAAGTTTGACCGGAAGTCCCGGTAGAGAAATTCCACCCCGTACTGCCGGGCATACATCTCTGCTGCGGCGGCGATGGCCTCGTGATTCTGATAGGTGCTGGCCAGCAGGGTGGAGGTGAAGGCGGCAAAGCCGTGCTCTGCCGCATACTTCGCCGTGCCCTCCAGCCGGTGTTCGTAGCAGTAGGCGCAGCGGTGGTCGATGTCTCCCGCCACATGGCGGACAAAGTCCTTCAGACCGTAGTCCTCCTGTACCCGGACCTCCATACCGATGGTGGGGGCATACGCCAGCAGGCAGTCCCGCCGGGCCTGATACTCCTTCCAGGGGTGGATGTTGGGGTTGTACCAAAACGCCACCGGCTCGATGCCCTCGCTCCGCAGAGGGTCGATGCAGCTGAGGGAACAAGGGGCGCAGCAGGTGTGCAGCAAAACGCGTTCCATGTCGAAAATGCCTCTCTTTGGTTCTGAGATGGAACCAGTATAGCATAGAAGAGAGAAAAGGCCAAGCCCCTTTCCCAACCAAGTTTCTTAACGAAAAATTAACAGTCTTTCAGAATATTGCCGATTGAACATCCCATGGAAAAAGTGTATGATGTCAACTAATGTGGTATCATGCGGTTAGCTGTTGAAAACTCTGACGCAACCGTTTTCCCAGAAGGAGGAAGCAGAGTTGAAAGTTGGACTTGACGTAGGATCCACCACCATCAAATGCGTGGTGCTGGACGATGCGGATAATCTGGTATACAGTACATACGAGCGGCATTACAGCCATATTCTGGAAAAGTCGGAGGAGCTGCTGCGCCGGGTGGCGGATCAGCACGGCGCAAAAGCGGATCTGGCCATCTCCGGCTCTGCCGGCATGGGCATGGCGGAGAGCGTGCAGGTCCCATTCGTGCAGGAGGTGTTTGCCACCCGCGTGGCGGCCAACAAGCTGGCCCCGGGGACGGACTGCATCATCGAGCTGGGCGGTGAGGACGCCAAAATCCTGTTCCTCACCGGCGGCATGGAGGTGCGGATGAACGGTTCCTGCGCCGGCGGCACCGGCGCCTTCATCGACCAGATGGCGACGCTGCTGAAAATGAGCGCCGACGAGATGGACGCCGCCGCCCAGCGGGCGGAGAAGACGTACACCATCGCCTCCCGCTGCGGTGTGTTCGCCAAGAGCGATGTGCAGCCCCTCATCAACCAGGGCGCCAAGGCGGAGGATATTTCCGCCAGCATCTATCAGGCGGTGGTGAACCAGACCATTGCCGGGCTGGCCCAGGGCCGGCCCATCAAGGGCAACGTCCTGTACCTGGGCGGGCCCCTGACCTTCTCCCGAGTCCTGCGGGAGAGCTTTGACCACACCCTGGGGGTCCAGGGCACCTGTCCGGAGAACAGCCTGCTGTACGTGGCCCTGGGCGCAGCCTTCTATTCCGACCAGGAATTCGACCTGAACCAGGTGGCGGACGACCTGCAGAAGCACGGCGCGGCGGAGACCTACCGCTCCCTGCCGCCCCTGTTCAGCAGCCGTGAGGAGTATGAGGCGTTCCGGGCCCGGCACGCCAAGGCCACGGTGCCCCAGGTGCCCTTCGGCGCGGACTACGCCGCCCCGGTGCACATCGGCGTCGACTCCGGCTCCACTACCGTGAAGCTGGTGGTCATCGACCAGGACGCCCGCATCCTCTTCTCCGACTACCGGCCCAACCTGGGCAACCCGGTGCCCCTCATCCGGCAGGTGCTGCAGGAGCTCTATGACGAGCATCCGGCCCTCCATGTGGCGTCCGTCACCACCACCGGCTACGGAGAGGATCTGGCGAAAAACGCCTTCCACGCGGACTACGGCGTGGTGGAGACGGTGGCCCACTTCACCGCCGCCCGCCACTTCCTGCCCAATGTGGACTTCATCATCGACATCGGCGGCCAGGACATGAAATGCTTCAAGATCGAGGACGGCGCCATCAGCAACATCTTCCTGAACGAGGCATGCTCCTCCGGCTGCGGCAGCTTCCTGCAGACCTTCGCCCAGGCGCTGGGATACGACGTGAAAGAGTTTGCCCAGCTGGGCCTGTTTGCCGAGCGGCCTGTGGACCTGGGCAGCCGCTGCACTGTGTTCATGAACTCTAGCGTGAAGCAGGCCCAGAAGGACGGCGCCACCATTGAGAACATCTCCGCCGGCCTCTCCATGTCCGTGGTGCGCAACGCCATCTACAAGGTCATCCGGGCTTCCTCTCCCGAGGAGCTGGGCCGGAACATCGTGGTCCAGGGCGGTACCTTCTACAACGAGGCGGTGCTGCGGGCTTTTGAGAAGGAGATGGGCGTAGAGGTTATCCGACCCAATATCGCTGGCCTCATGGGCGCCTACGGCGCTGCCCTGTTCGGCCGGGGCAAGGCCCGGGCGGATCAGACCAGTACGCTTTTGAACCGCCAGGAGCTGGCGGACTTCCGCCAGGAGACGGAGAGCCGGGTGTGCGGCCTGTGCGGCAACAACTGCCAGCTGACCATCAACACCTTCGCCGACGGGGCCACCTTCATCAGCGGCAACCGCTGCGACCGGCCCGTCACCGGCAAGGCGGACACCGGGGAGCGGAACCTCTACGAATACAAGCGCAAGCTGATCCTGGGCTACAAGCCCGTCCCCGGCAGGCGGGGCAAGATCGGGCTGCCCCTGTGCCTGAATATGTGGGAGCTGCTGCCCTTCTGGCACACCTTCTTCACCAAGCTGGGCTTCGCGGTGTACCACAGCCCCTTCTCTAGCCGGGACCTGTATCTGAAGGGGCAGGGCACCATCCCCAGCGACACCGCCTGCTTCCCGGCCAAGTTGGCCCACGGTCATATTCAGTTCCTCGCAAAGCTTGGCCTGGACGCGATCTTCTACCCCTGCATGACCTACAATCTGGATGAGGGGCTGGGGGACAACCACTACAACTGCCCTGTGGTGGCCTACTATCCGGAGGTCATCGCCGGCAACTGCCCAGAGGTCCAGCAGACCAAGTTCATCTATGACTATGTGGGCCTCCACCGGCCCAAGGACTTCACCAAAAAGATCTTCACCATCCTGCGCAGCTACTTCCCGGACATCACCAAGGGCGAGGTGAAGGAGGCAACCGACGCCGCCTACGCCGAGTACGCCCACCACATGTCCCTCATCCGCAAGGAGGGAGAGCGGATCATCGACCAGGCCCGGGCAGAGGGCCGCCGGATCATCGTGTTGGCAGGCCGGCCCTATCACGTGGACCCGGAGGTCAACCACGGCATCGACACTCTGATTACCCGCGCCGGCGCTGCGGTCATCACGGAGGACTCCATCTCCAACCGGGTGGAGAAATTCCCCACCACGGTGCTGAACCAGTGGACCTACCACGCCCGTCTCTACGCGGCGGCCCGCTACTGCTGCACCCAGCGGGATATGGACCTGGTGCAGTTGGTCTCCTTCGGCTGCGGCGTGGACGCCATCACCTCCGACGAGACACGGGAGATCCTGCAGGCGGGTGGCAAGTTGTACACCCAGCTGAAGATCGACGAGATCACCAACCTGGGCGCTGTCCGCATCCGGCTGCGGAGCCTGTTCGCTGCCCTGGATGAGCAGGACGAGGCCCGGGAAACTGCCAGAAAGGAGGCGTGAGACATGGAGCTGGAATTCCAGAATTACCCCAAGTTCACCCCTGAAATGAAAAAGACCCATAAGATCCTGATTCCCAACATGGCCCCGGTGCAGTTCCGCATCCTGGCGGCCGTCATGCGGCAGGCCGGCTACACCTGCGAGCTGCTGGAGAACTGCGGCAGCCAGGTCAGCGAGCTGGGATTGAAATACGTCCACAACGACACCTGCTATCCCGCCCTGCTGGTCATCGGCCAGTTCCTGGACGCCCTGGGCTCCGGGAAGTACGATCTGGACCACACCGCCCTGATTATCACCCAGACTGGCGGCGGCTGCCGGGCCTCCAACTACATCCACCTGCTGCGCAAGGCCCTGGTGAAGGCAGGCTACGGCCAGGTTCCGGTGGTGAGCCTGAACTTCTCCGGATTGGAGAAGGACTCCGGCTTCCCCATGACCCTGCCCCTGATGCGCAAGCTCCTGGCCTGCATCTACTACGGCGACCTGCTGGTGGCCCTGAAGGCCCAGACGGAGCCCTATGAGACCCACAAGGGGGACGCGGCCGCTTTGCAGGAGAAGTGGCTGGACACCATCTGCGGCTGGGTCATGGAGGACAAGGGCTGGTCCGGCCGGGAGATCAAGGCCGCCATGCCCAAGATCGCCGCAGAGTTCGCCGCCATTCCCATTCACCGGGTACCCAAGGTGAAGGTGGGCGTGGTAGGGGAGATCTACGTGAAATACTCCCCCCTGGGCAACAATGACCTGGAGAAGTTCCTGGCCTCCCAGGACTGCGAGGTGAACCTGCCGGGCCTGATGGGCTTTGTGCAGTACTGCGCCTACAACCCCTCCGAAACCGCCCGGCTGTATGGCGGCACCTTCCTGGAAAAGCATGTGTCAAGCGTAATCCTGGACTACATCGAGGGCATGGAGAAGGTGATGATCCGGGTCCTGAAGGACAACGGCTTCCACGCGCCCCTGCCCTTCCGGGAGCTGGTGAAGCTGACGGACGGCGTCATCTCCACCGGCAACAAAATGGGTGAGGGCTGGCTCCTCACCGCCGAGATGATCGAGCTGGTGCGGGCCGGGTACGAGAACATCGTCTGTGCCCAGCCATTCGGCTGCCTGCCCAACCACATCTGCGGCAAGGGGATGATCAACAAGATCCGGGAGCTGTACCCCCAGGCCAATATCACCCCCATCGACTACGATCCCAGCGCCACCCGGGTGAATCAGGAGAACCGCATCAAGCTGATGCTGGCAGTGGCCCGGGAGCGGCTGGCGGAGAAGACTGCCGACCAGAGTGCCCGGGAGACTCCGGCGCCCGCAGAGACCCCGCAGAGCGGGGCGGAGCCTCAGACAGTCTCCGTATAAACAAAGCCATAACTGGAAGTGCCGGCGCGGCAGACCCGAG
>NZ_KI271682.1:0-209 GCF_000469445.2 Oscillibacter sp. KLE 1745
TCGTGCCGCCCAGATTGCAAAGGCGGTGGGTGCGCTTGGTGCGTTCGCCTTTCTCCAGATACTTCTTTCTATTCTCCAGACGCTCCAGCTTGTGTTGTTCCTGTGCAAGCTGCGTCTCGGCTCGTTCCTTTTCGGCTCGGAGCTGGTCAAGGGTTTTCGGTTTTGTCATTGTGATTGACCTCCTTTTTTGATTTTGGGGATAAAAAAAG
>NZ_KI271682.1:309-510 GCF_000469445.2 Oscillibacter sp. KLE 1745
GCATTTTATGCTGTTTGCGGACGGCAAGTCCACAGGGGATAGCCGCATTAGCGGCGCAAGGGGGTGTAGCCACCTTGACGGAACGAAGTGACGCAACTTTCTCGGTCGGGCAGTTTTCTTCTGCTGACAGAGAATGAAGCTCCGCAGGACGCACATACTCCCGATAGGAGAGTATAGAAGTGCGCCCTTTAGTTCCTAAAG
>NZ_KI271683.1:0-4525 GCF_000469445.2 Oscillibacter sp. KLE 1745
CGGTTTGGGTCAACTGCAAATTTTGCAAAATCGCATAATTTCTCTGAGAATCTTTTGGGGCAAAAAGTGAAGAAAAACCGTCTGATTTCGCAAGAAATCAGACGGTTTTGTGGTTGCGGGGGCTGGACTTGAACCAACGACCTCCGGGTTATGAGCCCGACGAGCTACCAACTGCTCTACCCCGCGATATTCTGTTCTGTGGTGCCGGTGACCGGACTCGAACCGGTACAGTATCGCTACCGGGGGATTTTAAGTCCCCTGTGTCTACCAATTCCACCACACCGGCAGCTGTCGGCAATGATTAGAATACCATACTCTCCAGTCATTGTCAAGCACGGGCAAGGAAAACCTTTCAAATTTTTTCGACAACTCCCGCTGCAAAAAGTCCAGACAGGTGCCCGTTTCCGTGCAATTTTCCGCCCGGAGGCGCATATACTGGCTGAGAACCCAAATGCAAAGGAGGAAATAAAATGATGAGACACCAGACGATCAGCGGCGGGGATGTGGATGACCTGATCTTTCAGGACAGCTGGACCACCAGTCAGCGATAAGAACTGCAGGACGCCGCTTTCGCGGCGTCCTTTTGCGTCACGGACAGATGGTGCCCCCGCCCAGCACCAGATCTCCATCGTAGAACACCACCGCCTGCCCCGGGGTGACGGCCCGCTGAGGCTCTGTGAACACCATGCGGATGCGGCCGCCGGGCAGCGGTTCCACTGTGGCGGCAGCTTCCCGCTGGCTGTACCGGGTCTTGGCGGTGACGGACAGGGGGCGGTCCGGCTCCGGTACGGAGAGCCAGTTCACCCGCTCCGCCGTCAGCTCCCGGGTGTAGAGGCGGTTGTCCTCCCCTAGGATCACGGCATTCCGGTCCGGGTCCTTCCCCAGCACGTACAGCGGCGCGTTGGCGCTGACGCCCAGCCCTTTCCGCTGGCCGATGGTATAGCATTCCATTCCCCTGTGGCGGCCCAGCACACGGCCTTCTGAGTCCAGGAAGTCACCGGGGACGGGCTCCACGCCGCCATACTGCCGCAAAAACGACACATAGTCCCCATCCGGCACAAAGCAGATGTCCTGGCTGTCGGCCTTCTGGGCGTTGGACAGGCCGTTGGCGGCCGCCAGGGCCCGCAGGGCAGGCTTTTCATAGTCTCCCACCGGCAGCAGCAGATGGGCCAGCTGGTGCTGGGTCAACTGATAGAGGAAGTACGTCTGGTCCTTCCGTCGATCCGCGCCCCGCAGCAGCTGCCAGCGGCCGGAGGGCGTATCGAGGCGGACTCTGGCGTAATGGCCGGTGGCCATGGCGTCCGCGCCCTGGTCCAGCGCCCAGTCCAGCAGGGCACCGAACTTGATCTCCCGGTTGCAGTCAATGCAGGGATTGGGTGTGCGGCCGTGGGTGTAGGCCCACACAAACCGGTCCATGACCCGCTCGCGGAACAGATCGCACAGGTCCAGCACCACATGGGGAATCCCCATGCCGGCGGCCACGGCGCGGGCTGTCTCGATATCATCCGCAGAGCCGCACAGGCCCGGGCGGTCCTTATAGGGATGCAGGCGCAGCGTCACGCCGGTGACATCATAGCCGGCCTGCCGCAGCAGCAGCGCCGCCGCGGCGCTGTCCACACCGCCGCTCATGGCCACAAATACACGCTGGGACATAAATGGGTTCCTCCTGAAAAGGCCGACGGAGCGCCGGTCGTGTGATAGGGCTATTGTAGCCGATTTCCGGAAAAAAGGAAAGCCGCTTCTGCGAAAAAAACCGACCCCAGCCGGAGCCAGGGTCAGTCCAGATGGCGCTGGGAGAAAGCCTGGGGGGGCAAGGCGTCCGCCAGGGCCAGGAGGAGCGGATTGAAGCCGCCGTTGTAATCGAACTTCACGTCCGACACGTCCGCAGTCCCGCATCGCCGGTCCGGCAACGACAGGGTGAAGCGGGACCCCTGCCCCGGCCGGGACTCGGCAATCATGGTGCCGCCGTGGCGCTCTGCGATGTGCTGGCAGATAGGCAGTCCCAGGCCCAGGCCGTGGGGCTGGGGCGCCATCGCATCGTCGTGAAGGTAGCGGTCGAACAGGAAAGGGATCTGGTCCTCCTGGATACCGCAGCCGGTGTCGGACACGGACAGGCGGACCCATCGGTTGATGAATTTCAGCTCCACGGTCACCGCGCCTCCGGCGGGGGTAAACTTCAGGGCATTGGAGAGCAACTGGTAGAGCAGCAGCTCGATGGAGGGCTGGTGAAAAGCGCAGGTGTGGCAGTCCGCAGCGCTCCGGAATTCCAGCTGGACCTTTTTGAGCGCAAACAGACCCTGAGCCCCGGCACAGACCGCACGGACCGTCTCCGTCAAATCCCGGTCCCGGACGGGGAGGGGCGCGTCCTGCCCCAGCTCTCCCGCCGCCGTCAGATTGTTCACCAGCCGCAGCAGGCGGTAGTAGCTCTGATCCAGCAGGGAAGCTGTGGAATCCAGCGCCGGATCCCCCTCCCGCCGGATGGCAGGCGCCAGCTGGGCGGCCGCCAAGTGCAGGTTTCCCAACACGCTGCGCAACTGGGCGGCGATGTTGGGGAACACAACGGAGAAGTCAAATTGCTCTGCTTCCATAGGCGCATCCTTTCAGCTGGGATTCTCTCTTGTAGCATATACGGGGAGGGGCTTTCAAACCGTGGAAAAGCCTGCCTCGAACACCAATAGGATAGCAAAAAAGGGATGCAAAGACAAGGTCTTTGTCGAAAAAGGGGGAAAAATGTCGAAGTCCGGCAGACACGGCCGAACAGAAGTCCAGTCTGTGCAAAACGGACAACAAATCTTGCGTTTTATATGCGCAATTTTACGCAAAATTGCGGTGACATTTTCCGGTAATATGGTATAATGAGGACAACATCCGCTGCGGCGGAATACGGAATACAGGAAGGAATGGGAACATGGCGATCAAAGTGGGAATCAACGGATTTGGCCGGATCGGCCGCGTGGCACTGCGGATCATGGTGGAGCGCGGCAGCGCCACCTATCAGATGTGCGGCATCAACCTGCGGAACGCGGACCTGGACTACATGGTCTATCAGGTGAAGTACGACTCCGTGTTCAAGACCTTTCAGGGCACGGTGGAGCGGGACGACCGTCACCTGATTATCAACGGCAAGAAGATCCGGGTTTACAGTGAGGACGACGCCGCCAACATCCCCTGGGACGACTGCGGCGCCGAGTACATCATCGAGTCCACGGGCGCCTACTGCACCACGGAAAAGGCCTCCGCCCACTTCCGGCACGGGGCGAAAAAGGTCATCATCTCCGCCCCGGCCAAGGACGACATCACGCCCACCTTTGTCATGGGAGTGAACCACAAGCGGTACACCCCGGAGATGGACGTGGTCTCCAACGCCTCCTGCACCACCAACTGCCTGGCCCCCATGACCAAGGTCATCAACGACACCTTCGGCATCGAGCAGGCGCTGATGTCCACCATCCACGCCGCCACCGCCAAGCAGAAGGCTGTGGACGCCCGGGCGGGCCGGGACTGGCGTACCGGCCGCAGCGTCCTGGGCAACATCATTCCCTCCACCACCGGCGCGGCCAAGGCGGTGGGCGTGGTAATTCCGGAGCTGAAGGGTAAAATGACCGGCATGAGCTTCCGGGTGCCCACCAACGACGTGTCCGTGGTGGACCTGACCGCCCGCCTCAAGCAGCCTGCCAGCTATCATGATGTGTGCGTGGCCATGGAAAACGCCGCCCAGAACAGCATGAAGGGCATCATCACCTGCACCAACGACCAGGTGGTGTCCTCCGACCTGACGGGGTTTTCAGAGACCTGCATCTTCGACGAGACCGCCGGCATCATGCTGGACAACAACTTTGTGAAGCTGATCGCTTGGTATGACAACGAGTGGGGCTACACCAACAAGATCCTGGATCTGATGGCCTACATGCATACAGCGGACCAGAGTCGGTAATACGCTTTTTAGGGCGCGGGCAGCTGCCTGCGTCCTATTTTTTTCATATTAACATAGTACTTTGTACGTTGTCAATAAAGTACTAGACTATATTTTTCTTTATTGGGAAATAGGGTACACTTTTCTCAAACAGCAGGAGCAGTGCTTTTATGAGAAAACGTGACCCAAACAGAATAGAGATGGGACGCCGCTTTCGGGAAGCCAGAGAGCGACTCAACTGGAGCAGAGAAGTGCTTGCCGAGCGGGCCGATCTATCTGTGTCCTTTATTGCGGATTTGGAGCTGGGAAACACCGGCACCCGGCTGGAGAACTTTATCCGCCTGTGCCGCCTGCTGGATTTGAACGCCGACTATGTGCTCTTCGGCGCGCCCGGGGACGCTGTGCAGCGGATCATGGATCTGCTGCGGGACCGGGACGAAGAGACGGTCCGGGTGGTGGAGCGGACCGTGGAGGCCCTGCTGCGGGCCCTGGACGAACAGCAGACAACGTGACAGACGGCGCCCGGCCAGACTGGCCGGGCGCCGTGTTGCCCACTGTGGCGGATTCAAAGCGGCCGCGCCAAAGGCGCGGCCTCTTGTCATGCTTTTTCTG
>NZ_KI271684.1:0-3948 GCF_000469445.2 Oscillibacter sp. KLE 1745
CCCGCCCATACGGGCGGGGGCCGCCTGCCCCGGATCCGCCCCAGCACGCTGCCGCAGCGGTCTGTCTGGACCTCGTCGAAGCCGGATTCCTACATCTTCCCACTGTACCAGTTCTGCCACCCCCTGCTCCCGGCCGGAGGGGCCGGGGATGCGGACGGTCTCCTGGCAGAAGGGATCAGCAGTTCCTCCCGGCTGTCCTGTTCACTCCATTTTCCGCAGCGCACCGCGCTGCTTAAGATACTCCTATGGTAGGGGATTTCGCCGGAAAAATCAACCCCGGAAAAAAGCCGCCCGGCGGGAGTTTCCCGCGGGGCGGCTTTGAAGGACGCAGGCGCATACATTTAGGCGTCCTTCTTCATCATGATGTCCAGGATGGTCTTGTCGGTCTCCACCATGCCGGAGGTGCTGACCAGGCCCATGTTGCGGATGGCCTGCTCCGGCGTCTTGCCGCAGATGCCGTCCGTGGACTGGAGCACCACATCGCTCATGGCCAGTTGGGCACACATGATGGCGGCGTTGGTGGCAGTAGCCAGCTTCAGGGCGCAGCCGATCTTGCCGCCGTCGCAGATCATACCGGTGAGGTTGCCGCTCATGTTGATGATGGCCTTGCCGATCTGCTCATCGCTGCCGCCCATCAGCCACACCATGGACGCGGCGGAGGCGGTGGCGGCAGAGACGCCGCAGCCGCAGGTGGCAGACAGCTTGCCGGTGAAGATCTTGATATACACGTTCAGGGTGTGGGAAAAGGCCAGCGCCTTTTCCAGCTGCTCCTTGGAGGAGCCCAGGTGCTTGGCCAGCTCCACCACAGGGATGATGGCAGTGATGCCGTGGTTGCCGCTGCCGGCGCTGCTCATAACGGCGTAGGGGCAGCCGCTCATGCGGCCCTCGGCGCTGCTGGCCACCCGCAGCATGGTGTTGGCCGCGAAGCTGTCGCCCAGCAGGTCTGCCTTCTTCAGGGCCGTGGCGATGCCAACGCCCAGGGTGTGCTCCAGGCCGAAGTCGGCCAGCTTCTCATTCATATCCATGCCATCCAGCATGAAGGCCAGCTCCTCCTCGCTGCACTGGTCCACCAGGGCGCGGATCTCCGCCACAGTCATGGGAGCCAGCCGCTCATGGAGCTCATCCTGTCCACCGGCCGCATACTCCTTCTTCACCAGCACGTCGTTGTTCCGCACGGTGAGGACGATGTTGGAGTGGGTACCCCGGATCTCGCTGATGCCAATGCCGGCGGTGGTGATTACCTCTGCCCGGGCATACAACTGTGTCTCCTCCTGCTTGATCATCACCACTACATGGCGGTCCTCCACCAGCCGGATGGCCTCGTCGCTGACGCCGGGAGTGATGTCCTCCAACAGCTGGAGACTCTTCTCCGGGTTGCGCAAGCAGGCGCCCAGAGCGGCGGCGTACTTCAGCCCCACCCGGGAGAAGCCGGGGATGCCCACGCTCATGCCGTTCTTATAGATGCCGGGGTTGACTTCCACCTTGATGGAGACGATGTCTCCGCCGATGGCATGGCTGGCGTCAGCGGTGGCCAGGGCCACGCACACCGGCTCCGTGCATCCCAGAGCGGGGACGACCTCCTGCCGCAGCAGGGTCAGCAGTTCTTCTTTCGTAATCATGAGGGAAGCTCCTTTCTGTATCCAGGCGAATCTCCAATGGCCCGCAACATATTCAACCTGATAAGATAAGCAAATTTCGTGCCAACTGCCTCCCCCGTGAATTTCCTGAAAAAACAGCCTCTCCCCCTTGTAAAGGAGAGCGAATTATGGGAAAATGGTCAAAGTAAATGGTTAATTGGGAGGTGAGCTGCGTGGAAAAAAAGGCAATCTCCATCATTGCGCTGGACCCCAGAGCTGCCCGCTCCTATGGGCGGGATGTGGAGGGCCTGTTCGGAGAGGTGGCGGATGTCTCGGTGTTTTCCGTCATGGACGGGAGCGCCATGGGCATGCTGCCCCATGCGGATCTGTTCGCCGCCTCCACGGACGCCTTTGGGTCGCCGGAAGAGCTGGCCCGCCACGTGCCTATCGACAGTCAGACCATGGCGGTGCAGGCCTCCTTCCGCTGGCAGGAGCTGCGGCGGCTGAAGGAACTGCCCGCCGGCAGCCGGGTGCTGTTTGTCAACATGACGGAGACCATGGCCCGGGAGGCCATCGCCCAGCTGGAGCAGTTCGGCATCACCCACGTCCATTGGATTCCCTTCTATCCCGGGGCAGAGCTGCCGGGGGATGTGCACATCGCAGTGACACCGGACGAGATGCGCTATGTGCCGGAGGAGATCGAGACCAAAATCGACGTGGGACAGCGGGCCTGCACCTCCGGCATGATGATCGAGATCGCCCTGCGGCTGGGGCTGGAGCATCTGCTGGAGACGGAGAAATTCCAGACCTATTTCCAATCGATTGCAACCAGCAATTACAGCTTTGACCAGATGTTCGCCCGCTCCATCCGGCTCGAGAGCCAATTCCATATTTTAATGGAGACGCTGGAGGACGGCGTGGTGGGCGTCAACGAACGGGGCGAGGTCTTCGCCTGCAACCGCCATGCGGAGGAAATCACCCGTACCAGCGCCGACTTGGTGATGGGCAAGCCGGCCTCTCAGGTCTTCCCCTATCTCCCCTTCTCGAAATGTTTACAGGAGCGGGAGCGGCTGCCTGCCAAAATCATCCGCCTCAACGGCATCAACGTCAGCGCGGAGGTGGTGCCGGTGATGCGGCAGCGGGCCTGCATCGGCGCGTTTGCCATCCTGCAGCGGTTCAACGACGTGGAGGCCCGGCAGAGCCAGCTGCGCAACCAGCTGCTTCACAAGGGCTACCGCGCCAAGTACGGCTTTGAGGATGTGATCGGGGAGTCGGATGCCATCCAGAAGGCCAAGGAGGTGCTGCGGCGGATGGCTGTCAGCGAGAGCCCCATCCTGCTGATCGGCGAGACCGGCACCGGCAAGGAGCTGTTCGCCCACGCGGTCCACCGGGCCTCCCGGCGGCGGAACGGGCCCTTCGTGGCCATCAACGTGGCGGCCTTCCCGGAAAACCTGCTGGAGAGCGAGCTCTTCGGCTATGAGGAGGGGGCCTTCACCGGCGCCAAAAAGGGCGGCCGCCTGGGCCTGCTTGAGATCTCCCACCAGGGCACGCTGTTTCTGGACGAGGTGGAGGGCATGAGTCCGGCTCTTCAGGTCAAGCTGCTCCGGGTCCTGCAGGAACGGGAGATCATGCGGGTGGGCGGCACCTCCATCATTCCCATCGACGTGCGGATCGTGGCCGCCACCAACGAGTCTCTGGAGCGGAAGGTGGCGGAGGGCACCTTCCGCCGGGATCTGTATTACCGTCTCAGCACCCTGCCCATCGTCATCCCGCCCCTGTCGGAGCGGGGGGACGATCTGTTCCTGATCCTGGAGCAGTTCCAAAAGGAGCTGGGCGGCAGCTTCCGCCTGACGCCTCAGGTGCGGGGCTTTCTGAAATCCTACTCCTGGCCGGGCAACATCCGGGAGCTGCGGAACGTAGTGGAGTACTTTCTCTACACCGGCCACGATCCCATCACCATGGAGGACCTGCCCCCCACCGTGTTCCACAGAGCCCCGCAGGCGCCGATCCGGCAGTTGCCGGAGACGCCGCAGCAGCCTTCTTCTGATGTGTTCCGCTTTGTGCTGGAACAGCTGTATCAGGCCTCAGAGGCCCGGCAGCCCATCGGCCGGGAGCGGCTGCTGCAGCTGGCGCGGGATGCTTTTGTCCCCACTTCCCAACAGGAAATCCGAAGCATTCTGGCCCAGATGGCAGACCAGGGACTGGTCCGGGTCAGCCGGGGGAGGGGCGGCAGCCAGCTGACGCCGGAGGGCCGGCAGCTATACGAAACTAGTCGAATTTGATATTTAGATCAACCAATAAAACCATTTGAAAGCAAATTTGAGAAAACCGGTACCAAAATACGGCTCCGGGCGGGTTTGGCTTATCTGCC
>NZ_KI271684.1:4048-7428 GCF_000469445.2 Oscillibacter sp. KLE 1745
GGTTTGGCTTATCTGCCAAACCCGCCCGGAGATTTTTGGTTAGAATTTCCGATTGTCTCCTCTGTTTTAAATTCTTTTTCCGTTTCCTCGGTAATTCCCGCTTTTTTGGCATATATTTTGCTGTATAACAAAGCATCAGCGCACAAGAACGCCGCAGAAAGGATGGATACCAATGACCTACCAGTTTGACGCGGTGGTGGACCGCTCCGGGAACCACTCCGCCAAGTATGACGAGCGGAAGAAGAAATTCGGCACAGAGGACGTGATCCCCCTGTGGATCGCGGACATGGACTTCAAGACCGCCCAGCCCATCATCGACGCCCTGAAGGCCCGGGCCGAGGAGGGCATCTGGGGCTATACCGCCCGGCCGGACAGCTATTTTGAGGCCATTCGGGGCTGGCAGAAGCGCCGCAACGGCTGGGACATCGACCAGTCCCTCATGAGCTTCAGCCTGGGCGTGGTGCAGACCCTGTCCGCCTGCGTGAAGCTGTTCACCCCGGAGGGTGGCAGCGTCCTGATTCAGACGCCGGTGTACTCCGAGTTCTATGATATGACCGAGGCATGGAACCGCAAGGTTCTGGAGAATCAGTTCGTGGAGAAGGACGGCAAGTGGACCGTTGACTGGGCAGACTTTGAGGAGAAACTGAAGCAGGCGGACCTGTTCCTGCTGTGCTCCCCCCACAACCCCCTGGGCCATGTCTGGACGGAAGAGGAGCTGCGCCGGATGATGGAACTGTGCCTGAAGCATCACGTGCTGGTGGTCTCCGACGAGATCCACTCCGACCTGATCTTCCACGGCAAAAAGCACATCCCCACTGCCACCCTGTCCCCCGAGATCGCCGCCAACGTCATCACCGGCATCTCTGGCACCAAGACCTTCAACCTGGCCGGCCTGCAGGCCAGCACAGTGGTGTTCCCCAACGCGCACAAAAAGGAGGTCTTTGACAAGTTCTGGATGAACATGGATATCCACCGGAACAACGCCTTCTCCCTCACCGCCATGGAGGCGGCCTTCAACCAGGGCGATGAGTGGCTGGACCAGCTGCTTCCCTATCTCTCCGCCAACTTTGACTATGTGGTGGACTACTGTGAAAAGCGCATCCCTAAGATCAAGACCTATGCCCCCGACGCCACCTATCTGATGTGGCTGGACTGCCGGGAGCTGGGCATGGGCAATGAGGCGCTCCACGACTTCATGATCCGGAAGGCCAAGCTGGGCCTCAACGACGGCTGCTCCTTCGGCCGGAGCCTCAATGGCTTCATGCGCCTGAACGCCGCCTGCCCCCGCGCCACTTTGGAACAGGCCATGCGCCAGCTGGAGGCCGCTGTCAACAGCCTGTAATCCCCAGCAAGAGCGCGCAGAGAAATAAGGGAAAAGGAGAAAGAACATGGCAACCATTCAAAAGAAGAGCTTCTGGCAGCAGTACGGAGGCCTGATTCTGATTCTGGGCGGCATCGCCATCGGCGCCCTGATCGGCGCTTTCGCGCCCTCTGTGGGTACCACCATCAAGCCCATCGGCGATATCTTCCTGAATCTGCTGTTCACCATTGTGGTTCCTCTGGTGTTTGTGTCCATCGCCTCCGCAGTGGGCAGCATGGCCAACATGAAGCGCCTGGGCCGGATCCTGGGTTCCACCGTCGGCACCTTCATCTTCACCGGCCTGATCGCAGCGGCCTGCGTGCTGACCTGGGTCAACCTGTTCAGCCCCTCCGCAGGCGCCTCCATCCAGCTGACCACCGGCGAGGTAGGCGAGGCCCAGAGCGCAGGCGAGCTGCTGGTCAGTTCCCTGACTGTGTCCGATTTCTCCGACCTGTGGGATAAGTCCAACATGCTGCCCCTAATCATTTTCGCCATCATCTTCGGCTTCTGCGTGTCCGCCTGCGGCGGCGACGAGAGCCCTATGGGCAAGCTGCTGAACAACCTGAATGACATCATCATGAAGTTCGTGGGCGTCATCATGTTCATCGCTCCCATCGGCTTGGGCGCCTACTTTGCCAACCTGGTTGCCACCTATGGTCCAGAGATCGTGGGTGACTACGGCCGGTCCATGCTGGTCTACTATCCCCTGTGCCTGCTCTATGCGGTGATCTTCTTCCCGCTATATGCCTTCCTGGCCGGCGGCAAGCTGGGCGTCCGGATGATGATCCAGAACATCTTCCCGCCTGCCATCACAGCCTTTGCCACCCAGTCCTCCGCCGCCACCATTCCGGTCAACAAGGAGGCCTGTGACAACATCGGCGTGCCCAAGGACGTCAGCGACCTGGTGCTGCCCATGGGCTGCACCATGCACATGGACGGCTCCGTCCTCAGTTCCATCGTGAAGATCGCCTTCCTGTACGGCGTCTTCGGCAAGGACTTCGTCGGCGCGGAGACCTATGCCATGGCCATCGTTGTGGCCATTCTCTCCGCCTTTGTGCTCTCCGGCGCTCCCGGCGGCGGCCTGGTGGGCGAGATGCTGATTGTCAGCATGTTCAACTTCCCCGCCGAGGCATTCCCCATCATCGCCACCCTGGGCTTCATCTTCGACCCTGCCGCCACCTGCCTGAACTCCTCCGGCGACACCATCGCCTCCATGATCGTCACCCGTCTGGTGGAGGGCAAGGACTGGCTCGTGAAGGCTGTGGCCGCCAAGAAGGAGACCGCCTGATTCCATCGCTTTCCAGATTGATTTTATCAGCTATCCAATTTTAGAAAAGGAGTTTTTCACATGAACGTCATTGAAACCAAGAATGCCCCCGGCGCCATCGGCCCCTATTCCCAGGGCTACGCCTTTGGAGATCTGGTCATCACCTCCGGTCAGATCCCGGTGGACCCCGCCACGGGCACTACCCCCGAAGGTATCTCCGCCCAGGCGGAGCAGAGCTGCAAAAACGTGGGCGCCATCTTGGAGGCTGCCGGTTCCGGCTTTGACAAAGTTGTCAAGACCACCTGCTTCCTGGCGGATATGGGCGACTTCGCCGCCTTCAACGAGGTGTACGCCAGGTATTTCACCTCCAAGCCCGCCCGCAGCTGCGTGGCCGTGCGGGAGCTGCCCAAGGGCGTGCTCTGCGAGATCGAAGCCATCGCGCTGAAGTAACGGAGGTATCAGATGAAAGTCACTGTCATTGGAAGCCACCTGTGCCCCGACACCCTGTACGCCCTGAACCGCCTGTCCGAGGTCAAGGCGGAGATCGAGTTCAAGAATCTCTCCGCCAGCCTGCCGGACCTGAAGGCCTATCTGGCCCTGCGGGACAGCGATCCCCACTATGAGGCCGTCAAGAAAAACGGCGGCATCGGCATCCCCGCCTTTGTCCTGGAGGACGGCACCGTCACGCTGGATCTCGGGGACGTGCTGAAATAAAGCGATCACAAAGCCCGGCGGGGGACCTGAAAGGTCCCA
>NZ_KI271685.1:0-530 GCF_000469445.2 Oscillibacter sp. KLE 1745
GCACGATCAGCTCCATGCGGTTTCGTGCCGCTTCGTCAATCTCGGCGCAATGCTCAAAGAGCTTGTCGGATAGCACCAGCTCATTGAACAGTATCGGACGGTGCATTTCCAGATACGCCTTGCGAAGTCTGCCGTAGTGTCCGAGGGGCTTGGTCTTGCGGATAACGATGTTCGGGATAAGATAATCGCCGTTCTGTGTATAAGTGATATTCATGCTGTTTGTACTCCTTTCATCGGCTCTCTCTGCGGTAAACTGCTGACAGGGACGAACACTCCCTTTGCAATATCCTCCGCACGAATAGCGGCTTTCTTGGCTTCGATTTCTGCCTTTTTTCTCCCCTTGATTTTGTCCTCGTATCGCTTCTGCGCTCCGCTGGCTTTCCGCTTTAAGTAGTTCTGATGAAGCCTGTCCTTGCGTTCCTCACGCTTGCGGATTTCCTCTAATTCCTCCGGGGTAAGCTCCGCTTCTCCAAACGCCGGGGGAACGAATCGCCCAACAAAATTGAAGTAAATCTCGACCTCCTGTGTGG
>NZ_KI271686.1:0-34032 GCF_000469445.2 Oscillibacter sp. KLE 1745
GTCCGGTTCTCCGGACGGCGGCCTTTTCTCAGACCTCTTCTTTTTTCAGGGACAACGGCTGTTCGCCGAACACGGCCAGAAACGCCTCCCGCTCCATGGTCTCATGCTCCAGCAGATAGGACGCCACGGCCTCCAGCTTGTCGCGGTTGTCGTTCAGGATCCGTTCGCAGCGGTCATAGGCATCCGCCACCAGGCGCTGGACCTCCTGGTCGATCTGGGCGGCCACCGCCTCGGAATAGCTGCGGCCCTGGGTCATGGTGCGGCCGATGAACACCTCGTCGTGGCCGGACTCGAAGGCTACGGTGCCGATCTTGTCGCTCATGCCATAGGTGGCCACCATCTTCCGGGCGATCTGGCTGGCCCGCTGGATGTCGTTGCTGGCACCGGTGGAGATGTCTCCCAGGCACAGCTTCTCCGCCACCCGGCCGCCCAAGAGCCCCACGATCTGATCCTCCATATACCGCCGGGAGAGATAAGACCGGTCCTCCTCCGGCAGGGAGATGGTCATGCCGCCCGCCTGGCCCCGGGGCACGATGGTGATCTGGGTCACCGGGTCCTGATCTGGCAGCGCATGCATCACCACAGCGTGGCCTGCCTCGTGATAGGCGGTCAGCTCACGCTCGTGCTGGGGGATCACCCGGCTTTTCTTCTCCGGTCCGGCGATGACCTTGATCTCCGCGTCCTTCAGATCCTGCATGGTGATGAACTTCTGATTTTTCCGGGCGGCCAACAGGGCTCCCTCGTTGATGAGGTTCTCCAGGTCCGCGCCGGTGAAACCCGGAGTGCCCCGGGCCAGCTGGCCCAGGTCCACATCCTCCGCCAGGGGCTTGCCCTTGGCGTGGACCTCCAGGATCTCCTTCCGGCCCCGGATGTCGGGCAGGCCCACGTACACCTGCCGGTCGAACCGACCGGGCCGCAGCAACGCCGGGTCCAGCACATCCGCCCGGTTGGTGGCCGCCAGGACCACCACACCTTCGTTAGCGGTAAAGCCGTCCATCTCCACCAGCAGCTGATTCAGGGTCTGCTCCCGCTCGTCATGGCCGCCGCCCAGGCCCGTGCCCCGCTGGCGGCCCACAGCGTCGATCTCGTCAATAAACACGATAGCCGGGGCGTTCTTCTTGGCCTGCTCGAACAGGTCCCGGACGCGGCTGGCGCCCACACCCACGTACAGCTCCACGAAATCGGAGCCGGAGATGGACAGGAAGCCCACGCCGGCCTCCCCTGCCACGGCCTTGGCCAGCAGGGTCTTGCCGGTGCCGGGAGGGCCCACCAGCAGCACGCCCTTGGGAATCCGGGCCCCCAGAGACAGGTACTTCTTGGGGTCCTTCAGGAACTCCACGATCTCCCGGAGCTCCTCCTTCTCCTCATCGGCGCCGGCCACGTCGTCGAAAGTGACCTTTTTGTCCTTGTCCGTCAGCATCCGGGTCCGGGCGGAGCCGAATTTGGCCATCTTGTCCGGTCCCATGCCACCTCCCTGGGGCCGAATCACCAGGAAGTACCACATCAGCCCCAGGATCACCGCCGTCAGCAGGAAGGGCAGCAGCTCCAGCAGCCAGTTGGTGCGCACCGGCTCCGGGTAGTCATAGTGCTGGATGATACCCTCCGCATACTGCTGTTGAACCAGGTCATTGAAGTCGTCATAAAACAGCTGGAAGCTGTACAGCTCATACCGCACGGTCTCGCTGCCGTTCACCGGCTCCCGCAGCTCCAGGGTCAGTGTGCCGCCGCTGTCAATGGTCAGCCCCGTCACTTTTTCCTGCAGGAACAGCTGGCGGACCTGGGAGTATTCCAGCTGGTCCACATGGTTGTCGTTCTGCCAGAGCCAGTTGACACACAGCAGGATCACGAGGGCCAGCAGTACGAAGCTCAGATTGGATAGCCGTCTTTGTTTTGTCACGAGCAGAAGCCTCCTTTCCCATTGCCTGGGACGCAATGGGAGACTGTTTTCATGTTACGATTGGGCGGAGTCCGCCCAAAACAGGGCGTATCGCCTCACTCCCCGGAGTATACCTCCGGCTTCAAAACCCCGATGTACGGCACGTTCCGGTACTGCTGGCAGTAGTCCAGCCCATACCCCACCACAAACTCGTCCGGCACCACGAACCCCGCCAGGTCGGCGGTGATGGCCTTAGTCCGGCGGGAGGGCTTGTCCAGCAGCGTCACGATGGTAATGGAAGCCGCTCCCTTGGTCATGAAGTAGTCTTTCAAAAACGCCAAGGTGTTGCCGGAGTCCAGAATGTCCTCCACGATGATCAGGTGCCGTCCGGTGATGTCCTGCTGCAGGTCGTGGGTGATCTGCACCCGGCCGGAGGACACAGTGGCGTTCTGGTAGGAGCTGACGGCGATGAACTCCACGTCGCTCTTCACCTGGCAAGCCCGGACCAGGTCCGCCATGAATACGAAAGACCCCTTCAACACGCCCAGAAACAGCGGGTTCTTGCCATGAAACTGCTCATACAGCTCCGCGCCCATTTCGGTGATGCGGGCCTTCAGCTCCTCCTCTGTCACCAGGACCTTCAGGATATCCCTTTCCATCTCGCTTTTCATATCAAATCTCTCTCCTTTGCCGCTTCGGTAATCTGAATGAACCGGCAGGGCTCCCCCTCCGGTGCTGCAAACGCCATATCCACGCCCAGCCGCCACACCGCCGCCAGGCATCCTCCCGCGTAGACGGCCGGCAGCCGGTCCCGCTCCGAGAGGGAGATCCGGCGGTCCATGCACAGCCGTTTGATGCTGCGGCCGCCCCCGTGGGTCTCCGGCAGAACCAGACGGTCTCCCGGCGCCGCAGGGCCCACCGTCAGGCCCATCCGCTCCCCCTGCCGCCAGGGCCGAAGGGCAAGTCCCTCCCCCTCCCGGTGATCCAGCAGGGTGATCCGGTAATCGCCCCAGGCGACGGGGCACTCTTGCAACAGCTGGACCTCCGTCAAAAGCTGGGGCCGGGTCTCCAGGATCAGCCACTCCCGGCAGTACCGGGCGGTGACGCCCTGGGGCAGGTCCACCCGGCCCTCCCGGCCCCAGAGGGTATCCCGGGTCAGGTGCAGGATGTCCTGCAGATGGGCGGCTGTGATATCCCTCCGCCCCACGCCCAAA
Organism: Oscillibacter sp. KLE 1745; assembly: GCF_000469445.2. NCBI lineage: Bacteria > Bacillati > Bacillota > Clostridia > Eubacteriales > Oscillospiraceae > Oscillibacter > Oscillibacter sp. KLE 1745. The sequence goes on from NZ_KI271686.1 coordinate 3,091, forward strand.
AGGTCGAAGAGCCGCAGCAGCATCCGGGGTCGCACGGCGTCCGTGGCCTCTGCCAATGCCTGCCGGGATAAGGTCACCCGCCCCTCCTGCACCTCCACATGGGCAGTACGGCGGGCGGCCTCTTCCTCCAGTGATTGGTCCGCCACCCGCAGGCGGCGTCCGGCGTCGTTGATGTGCTCCACAGCTCTGGGGTTGATCTGCCTCAAGCGGGGCATGACCTCCAGCCGGAGGAAGTTTCGGGCCGCGGCGCCGGGGTCGGCGTTGGTGGTGTCCTCCACGTGGGGGATGTGGCGGGCGGCGGCGTAGGCCGCCAGCTCTTCCCTTGTCACGTCCAGCAGTGGCCGGCAAATGCCGTTTTGCTGGTAGGCCATGCCGGTAAGGCCCGCCACGCCGGTGCCCCGGATCAGGTTGAAAAGAATGGTCTCCGCGTTGTCATCGGCGTGGTGGGCTGTGTAGATTTTGATATGCTGCCCCAGCTTCTCCGCCTCTTGGCGAAGAAAATCGTACCGGAGCTTCCGGGCCGCCTCCTCCAGGGAGAGGCCCTCCCGCTCCATAAGGCCCCGGACGTCCCCGGAGCTGGAGACGAATGCGATGTCATGGGCGGCACACCAGTCCCGGACGAAGGTCTCATCCCGGTCGGCTTCCGCGCCCCGCAGCCGGTGGTTGAAGTGGGCAGCCACTACCCGGCCGTCCCGCTTCCGGCACCACCGGTCCAGCAGGTCCAGCAGGCACATGGAGTCCAGCCCGCCGGACACGGCGCACAGGGCCGGACTCCCCGGACCGGGCAGCACCCACCGGGGACAGCGGGACAGCAGTTCCTCCATGTCCGTACCTCACCTCTCCCAAAACAGACCTCAGTCCTCGTCGTACCTCGTATCCAAGGTCGAGAACTGGGTGTATTCCGGCATCCACCGCAGCTCTACTTTGCCGGTCTCACCGTGGCGGTTTTTCGCCACAATGCACTCAGCGATGTTGTGCTTCTCCGAATCCTCATTATAATAGTCATCCCGGTACAGGAACAGCACGATGTCTGCGTCCTGCTCGATAGCGCCGGACTCCCGCAGGTCCGACAGCATGGGCCGCTTGTCGTCCCGCTTCTCACTGGCGCGGGACAGCTGGCTCAGGCAGATCACCGGCACGTTCAGCTCCTTGGCCATGATCTTCAGCATCCGGGAGATGTCGGACACCACCTGCTGGCGGTTCTCCCCCGCGTAGCCCTTGCCGCCGGCAGAGGTCATCAATTGCAGGTAGTCGATCACCACCAGGCCCAGATCATCCAGCCGGCGGCACTTGGCGTTCATGTCCGCCACGGACAGCATGGGATTGTCGTCGATCCGGATATCCACCTTATTCAGGATGGTGGCGGCCCCGGCGATCTTCTCCCAGTCGGTCTCCCGCAGGGCGCCGGTCTTGAGGCGGTTGTTCTCCACCAATGCCTCGGAGGCCAGCAAACGGGTGGCCAGCTGTTCCCGGCTCATCTCCAGGGAGAAGACGGCCACTGTCTTGTGGACGGCCTTGGCCACGTTCAGGGCCACGTTCAGCGCAAAGGAGGTCTTGCCCATGCCGGGCCGGGCGGCCAGCAGGATCAGGTCCGACTTGTTCAGGCCCGTGATCTTCTGGTCCACCGCGGACATACCCGTGGAGAGCCCCGGCAGGTGATTCTCGCTCTCGCTCATCTCTCCCAGCCGGTCCAGCACCTCCGGCAGCACCTGCCGCAGGGGCACCATGTCCTGGGCGCTCTGTCCCCGGCGGACGGCGTAAACCTTCTGCTCCGCCGCCTCCAGAATTTCGGAGGCCTCGCCCACGCCCTCCTGCACCATGGCGGTGATCTCGGCGGCGGCCTGGGCCACGCCCCGCAGCAACGCCTTGTCCCGGACGATGGCCGCGTACTCCATCACGTTGGCGCTGGTGGGGGTGATCTCCATCAGCTGGGCCAGATAGGAACGGGTGGTGTTCTCGTCGTAGGTGCCCGCCTTCTGCATCTCCTCACAGACGGTAATGCCGTCGATGGGCTTGGCATAGGTGAACATGGAGTAGATGGTCTCAAAAATCTCCCGGTTCTGCCGGAGGTAAAAATCTGACGGCCGGAGCTTGTCCATCACATCCTTGACGCAGTCCGCGTCGATGAGCATGGAGCCCAGGACGGCTTGCTCCCCCTCCAGAGAGTGGGGCATCTGCCGCAGGAGAAGGTCTTCGTTTGCCATCTTACTGTCACCTCGCTGTGAATAGGAGTCCACCTGTTTGGGTTAGGAAAGCGCGAAGGGCCATTGTACCAGAGCGCGCCAAGCGCCTTTTCTCTTCCACCGGGCGCGGCGCACTCTCTTTTTGGCACAGCCAAAAAAGAGAGCGGGGGCGCACCCCTGCGGGCGCAGGAGCCCCCGAGACTGCCGCAATGGCGGCCCATTCCTCTCCCCCAGAGTGTGCCCCCAAACAGAGGAACTCCCTTTATTTTTCCTCAAACACGGAGACGTACACCGTCCCGTTGACCTCAAACCCCAGCTTGGCCTTCACCTGATAGGATCCGAACGCCTTGATGGGCTCGTCCAACACCAGCTTCTGCTTGGGGATGTCGATGCCGAACTGCTGCCTAAGCCCGTCGGAGATCTCCTTGGTGGTGACGGCGCCGAACAGCCGCCCGCCGTTGCCGGCCTTGGCGGTGAGCTTCACCATGCACTCCTTCAGCTTCTCGGCGGTGGCCTCCGCCTCCGCCTTCTGCCGGGCCTCCTCAGCCTTGCGGGCCTTCTCCTTCAGGTTCATGGTGTTGATGGCGTCCGCCGTGGCGGCGATAGCCAGCTTCCGGGGCAGGAGGAAGTTCCGGGCATAGCCCTCGGACACCTCCACCATCTGGCCCTTTTTTCCCTGGCCCTTCACATCCTGCTGTAAAATCACTTTCATGATAACGTCTCCTTTTAGTCGTTCTGTTTCTGAATTTGTTCCTCCAGCTGCCGGGTCCGTTTTTCCAGCGCCTCCAGCCGGTCATTCTGATGAACCAGAATGCACACCAGCACCGCCAGAACCAGGGCGATGGACGCGCCTGCCAAATACCAGCGCCGGCTGAAATCAAAGAGCTGGTATCCTCCGAAAAAGATGAATGCCTCCACCAGCGCCAAGCAGATGCCAAATGTGGAAAGAAACCGCTTCATGGCCGCGCTCCTCCTCTCTTTTCAAAATACGCGTCGATGGCCTCCAGCAGACGACTCTTCACCGTCTCCACATCTGTGTTCTCCACACGGCCGCCGGCAGTGGTGGAGTTGCCGCCGCCGCCCAGGGCCTCCAGGATCACCTGGACGTTCACCTCTCCCAGAGAACGGGCGGACATCTGCACGTTCTCCCCACTGGGGAATACCACAAAGGACGCCTTCACGCCCTTGAGGCTCAGCAGCTCGTCCGCCGCCTGGGCCGCCGTCACCCGGTCCACGCCCTCCTGGTCGATGGCCGCCACGGCGATGTCCTCCCGGTACAGCTCCGCCCGGCGGATGATGTCGTAGCGGGACACCATCTCGCTCAGATCGCTCTGGAACAACCGCTGGACGTCGGTGGTGTCGGCCCCCGCCCGGCGGAGGAAGGCCGCCGCCTCAAAAGTCCGGCCGCCGGTGCGCAGGGTGAAGTGCTTCGTGTCCAGCACGATGCCGGCCAGCAGCGCCTCCGCCTCCTCCCGCAGCAGATCGGCGGGCTCCACCAGATACTGCAAGAGCTCCGTCACCAGCTCACTGGCGGAGGAGGCATAGGGTTCGTGGAAGCTGAAGGCAGCGTTTTCGATGTAGCTGGCCGCCCGGCGGTGGTGGTCGATCACCGCCACCCGGTTGCTGGACTCCAGCAGCTGGGGGCTCTCCACCATGTCGGGGCGGTTGGTGTCCACCACAATGACCAGAGCGCCCGGCCTCATTTTCAAAAATGCCTCCGCCCCGGAGGTGAACGCCCCCGCATACTCCGGCAACGCCTGGAGCTTGGCCAAAACCGCTCCGGCGGCGTTGTGCTCCAGATCAATGACCATCTGGGCCCGCTTGCCGTGCTTGCGGGCAATGCAGTAGAGCCCCGCCTCGGCGCCTACGGCATCCATGTCCGCAAAGCTGTGGCCCATGATATAGATCTCGGACGCGTCGGCCATCAGCTCGTTCAGGGCGCTGGCCATGACCCGGGACTTCACCTTGGTGCGCTTTTCCGTGGACTTGCTGCGGCCGCCGTAGAACTGGAAGTCCACCTTTCCCCGGACCACCGCCTGGTCTCCGCCCCGGCTGAGGGCCATCTCCAGGCTGAGACGGGCGTTGCGGTACAGCTCCGCCATAGCGTCGGCATCCTTGCCAATGCCGATGGAGAGGGTAGGGCACACATCCCCCACCTTGATCTCCCGAATGGCATCCAGGATGGAGAACTTCTCCTCCACAAAGTGGTCGTAGTGGCATTCCTCAAAGATGAAGAGATAGTGGTCCCGCTCCGTCTTCAGCAGCAGGCCGTCGGCGCAGGCGGCCCAGTTGTTCAGCTTCTCGTCGATCTGGGCCAGCACGGCGCTGCGCTGAGTATCGGCGCATGCCTTCATCAGGTCCTCGTAGTTGTCTACCATCAAAATGGCCAGCACCGGCCGGGTGGCGGTGTATCGCTCCCGCAGGTCGTCGGCCTCTGTGGTATCCACCCAGTAGGTAGTGGCCACCAGGTTCTGCTCGGCCCCCCGGCCCTTGGCCCGCACCAGGCTGCCGTACACCCGGAACCGCCGGCTGTTCATCACCACCCGGTCCGGGCACTCCTGCTTTCCCTCCAGCATCCACTGAACGGGGAAATCCGGTACTGCATCCTCCACCTTCATCTCGAACAGGTGCTCCCGCACGCCGGCCAGCTGCAGGAAGTTCTCATTGCTCCAGATCACCTCGCCGGTGTCCGGTCGGAACACCATGATGGGCAGCGGAGAGTTGATGAGGGTGGATTTGCTGGCGGTATCCACGCTGCCGGTGACATTATCAATGTACTGGAGGATGTTTTGCCGCCGCTTCTGGTTACGGTTGGTGAAATAGGCATACAGGCCCACGGTGCAGGCGATCTCCACCAGTCCCAGAGGCAGGCTCACCGTGGCGGTGGCCGCCGCGAAGACGATCATGCAGAGGAAGTAGAGCTTGAGATTGGGCTCCAGCAGGCGGGAGAGCTTCTTGTTGTTCATCTCGATCAGGTCTCCTTTTGAAAGGGACGCATACATACCCATATTGGAGAATAGTATAGCAGTTTTTCCCACAAGAAGCAACTGTTAAAACAGGCCCGGGCTGATCCGGCCCGAGCCTGTTTTGATGGTCCTCAGGATGCCGCCGCGGCCGTCCGGCGGCCGTTGGCGCGCAGAAGCAGCAGGTTCAGCCCCAGTGCCGCCAGGGCGAACATTGCCGCCGGCAGGCCCAGGGGGCGGAATCCCCACCCCTCCTGCACGGCGCTGCCGATGAAGGAGCCGATAGCAATGCCGAAGTTGTAGGATACCGGCTGTACGGAGGCGCACAGGCTGGAAGCGAAGGGGTAATCCTGCTCTGCCAGAGACAGCGCGTGCATCTGGGCCGGGGTGTTCAGCAGGTACATGAGCAGCCCCATGGCAAAGACCCCCGCAAGGCCCGCCCACCGGTTTCCCAGCAGCAGCGGCAGCAGGGCAAACAGCACCGCCTGGGCGGCGAAGGCCATGGGCAGGGTCCGGAGGCCGCCCCGCTCCCCCAGCCGGCCGGAGATGAGATTGCTGGCGGCGCTGCACGCTCCCATCACCAGCAGCAGCGGGCTCACCGCCCCCGCTGGAAGCCCCAGTGTCTCTGTCAGGATCGGCGAGAGATAGGTGTACACGATATAGGTGGCGGAGGCGCTGCACAGGATCATCCCCACACACAGGGAGCATCGGGGGTCCCATAGGATGGAAAAGGACTTCAGAAGCCCGCTGTCCGCCTGTGCCGGCACCGCGGGCAGGGAGCGCAGCAGCAGCGGCAGCAGCGCTGCGCCCATAGCCAGGATCACGGCGAAGGTCCACCGCCAGCCCAGGATCTGGCACACGGCAGTGCCCAGGGGCACTCCCAGCACCGCTGCCACGGAAAAGCCGCCGTATACCAGCGAGATGGCCCGGGCGGTCTGCTCCGGGGCGGCGACCTCCTTGGCATAGAGCATGGCCACCGCCGTCAGCGTACCGGACACCAGCGCCGCCACTACCCGGGTGGCATACAGCACCGCCACATTAGGAGCGGCAAAGCTTGCCGCGCTGGTGAGGAGGAACACCCCCATCAGCACCGCCAGCAGCTTCCGGCGGGAGATTCCGCCGGTAGCTGCAGTGATCACAGGCGTCCCCACCGCGTAGCAGGCGGCGAACACCGATACCAGCTTTCCCACTGCCGCCAGAGAGGTGTTCAGCCCCTCCGCGATCTCCGGCAGAATGCCCACAATCACAAATTCGCAGGTCCCCAGCACAAATCCCAGGGCCGCCAGCAGCAGTACCGCTCCAGGCAGCGGCTTTTTCGTCTGTTCCATGACACGGTTCTCCTTCTGTTTGCGTACACAGCTTTTCCCAAAAACAGCTTCCCCCAGAGTCGGCCTCCGCGGGAAGCCGGCGCCGGAGAAAGTCTTTCAGCAGTTCTCCGCCGTGAGGATGGGGCTCTCCGGATAGAAACAGTCCCGCTCCGGCGTCCGGTGCTCCACCACTGCGTCGAACAGCAGCGACAGGGCCTTGCGGCTCTGGTAGGTCAGGTTCTGGTCAATGATGAAGTCCAGCAGTCCCTCCCGCAGGAAGGTCCGCGTCTCCGGGCTGTTGTCGTGGGCCAGAACCCGCACCTGCCCCATCCGGCCGGCCCCGCGCAGGGCTTCCATGCACGCAGGCACGGAGCGGTTGGCCATGTAGATATACTTCAGGTCCGGCTCTTCCGCCAAAGCGGCGGTCACCGCTGCCAGTGTCTCATCATAGTTGTCGTGGGTTTCTGCCACCCGGCAGTCCTCCTGCCGGAGCCCCCGCTCCGCAAGCCGCTCCAGAAAGCCGTCTGCCCGGCCCTTGTGTCCGGCGTAGCCGTGGTCGGCGTACACCAGCAGCATCCGGTCTCCGGGCCTGAGGAACTTGGCGGCGATGTCCCCGGCCACCCGGCCGGCGTGGTGGGCGTCCTCTCCCACGTAGCACAGCCGCCGGGCGCCTGCAATGTCGGAGTTGAAGGTCACCACCGGCATCCGCCGCTCCGCCAGGAGCTCCAGCTTTTGGCGCACCTGGGGGCAATCCGCGGCGCACAGGGCGATCCCCTGGACCTCCTCCGCCAGCGTGTCCAGCAGGTGCAGGCAGTCCTCCATCCGCCCCTGGCGGTACGGGTGGATGGTGACGCTCACATTGTAGTCCTGACGGTCCTGCCGGAACTTCGCCACGCCAGCGGCCATGGCCTCGCCCACATAGCTCTCCCACGTGGGCTGGATGATAGCGAAATGCCGGGCCATGCCGCTGGTGGCCAGGGCGCTGGCCACCCGGTTTGGCTGGTAATCCAGCTCCTCCATCACCTCCAGCACCCGCCGCCGGACCTCCTCCTTCACATACGGCCGGTCGTGGAGCACCCGGTCCACCGTGCCGATGGAGACGCCCGCCCGTTCTGCGATCATCTTGATCGTTGCCCGCATGTCCCTTCACTCCCTTTCTCCGGCCCTTCCGCCGGTCATCTTGGTTTTCTTGAAAAAAATGTATACAAAACGCTTGACCTGTGCTATACTAGGGGCAGAATGGTGCGGCCTTCCGTGTCCGCCGGCGGCAGGCCGCCGGCTGTCGGAGCGCCGCGGGGCGTGCCTCTGCCTGGGCCGCGCCTTCGTTTCAGTATAACAAAGTGCGCGTCGAGAAGCAACTGCTTTTCCGCCCTTTTTTACACAGTTCCACAGTATTTCACTGGTGCGGAGCGCCGCTCCGCCTCAGTCAAATAAAACCCCATACGGTTTCAACGGAATGACGTGACCGAACCCCTGCCGGCGAAACGGGGCCGCGCAGGCTACGGGCGTCTCTTGTTTGCGTGCGCTCATTTTGCGCCATTTCCGCTGTTATGGGGGTATTTTACATATTTTTTCAAAGGAGTATCATCGATCTATGGCAGAAAAATTGAAAATCATCCCCCTGGGCGGTCTCAATGAGATCGGCAAGAACATGACCGCCTATGAGTACGGCGGCGAGATCATCGTGGTGGACTGCGGCATGGCTTTCCCCGGGGACGACATGTACGGCATCGACCTCATCATTCCCGACGTCAGCTACCTCATCAAGAACCGGGCCCGCATCCGGGGTCTGTTCATCACCCACGGGCACGAGGATCACGTGGGTGCCATTCCCTATGTGCTCAAGCAGTTGAACATGCCCATCTACTGCACCCGGTTCACCGCGGGGCTCATCAAGCTGAAGCTGGAGGAGCATGGGCTGGTGAAAAGCACCAAGCTCATCACGGTGGAGCCGGGCAAGAGCGTCCGGGCCGGCAAGTTCACTGTGGAGTTCATCCATGTGAACCACTCCATCGCCGACTCCGTGGCCTTTGCCATCCACACCCACATGGGCACCATCGTCCACACCGGCGACTTCAAGATCGACTCCACCCCCATCGACGGGGAGGTCATCGACCTTGCCCGCTTCGGCGAGCTGGGGAAGGAGGGCGTCCTGGCACTGCTGGCGGACTCCACCAATGTGGAGCGTCCGGGCTTTACCCCCTCTGAAAAGACGGTGGGCGCCACCTTCAAGCGCCAGTTCCAGGGATGCGAGGACCGGATCATCGTCACCACCTTCGCCTCCAACGTCCACCGGATCCAGCAGGTGCTGGATGCCGCCGCGGCCTTCGGCCGGAAGGTGGCCGTCACGGGCCGGTCCATGGAAAATATCATGAAGGTCTCCACAGAGCTGGGCTATATGAAGGTGCCCAAGAACACCCTGGTGGACATCAACCGGATCAAGGGCCTGCCCAAGAACAAGCAGGTCATCGTCACCACCGGTTCCCAGGGCGAGGAGATGAGCGCCTTGTACCGCATGGCCTTCTCTCAGCACAAGCAGGTGGAGATCGGCGCCGGGGACAAGGTCATCATCTCCGCCAGCGCCATCCCCGGCAACGAGGTGACGGTGTCCCGGGTCATCAACGAGCTGTTCCGCAAGGGCGTCAAGGTGGTCTATGATCGGGCCGACATGCTTCACGTGTCCGGCCACGCCTGCCAGGAGGAGCTGAAGATCATCCACGCCCTGACGAAGCCCCGGTTCTTCATCCCCCTCCACGGCGAGCAGCGGATGCTCCAGATCCACTCCCAGCTGGCCCAGGACATGGGCATGGACCGCAACCATATCGCCATTGCCGACAACGGCTCCGTCATCGAGATCACGGCCAAGACCATCAAGTTGGGCGGTACCGTTCCCTCCGGTGAGGTATATGTGGACGGCTCCGGCGTGGGCGACGTGGGCGCCGTGGTCATGCGGGACCGCAAGCGCCTGGCAGAGGACGGCATGGTGGTGGTGGTCCTGCCCATCTCCGCCCATGACGGCAACCTCCTCAGCGAGCCGGAGATCATCACCCGGGGCTTCATCTACGTGAAGGAGTCCGGGGACCTGATGAAGGAACTGCAGAGCGTGGCCCGGGACGCGGCGGAGAACGTCTCCCGCAAGCGGGGCCGGGATGACGGGGAACTGAAGGGTTCCGTCAAGTCCGCCGTCAGCAGCTACCTGTTCAAAACCACCAAGCGCAATCCCATGGTTATCCCCGTGGTCACCAGACTGTGACATACCAGATAACGGGTGTGCAGATAAGAGAGCCGCAGGGAAAGCGGCATCTCTTATCTGTTCGCTCTGATTCTTGATTTTCAGGGAGGTCTACATAACAATGGCACTGCAAGCCGCATTTCTCTTTCTTATCGGCGATGCCGATGAGACCACCCGCACCGTGGTATCCACCCCTAGCATCCATTTGAACGTGGTGGGCTGCAAGACCTACGCTGAGGCGGAGGCTGCCGCGAAGGAGCTGGCCGCCGGAGGCGTCACCGCTATGGAGCTGTGCGCCGGCTTCGGCAACGAGGGCATCGCCCGCATCCAGCGGGCCGTGGGTCCCGACGTGGCCGTGGGCGCGGTGAAGTTCGACTTCCACCCCGGCCTGGGCTTCAAGAGCGGCGATGCCCTGTTCGGCTGAGACGCATGAAAGCGGAAGGACTTTCGTCCTTCCGCTTTTTCTTTTTCCCGCACGGTCCGCAGGGAATGCAGAACTGCGGCACGCCACGTCCTGGCACCGGTGGAACCGGACAGTCTCATCCGCCGTCCGGCGGGTCCCGCCAGCTCATGCCTCATCTGCGGCGCGCCGGTACTTCTCCACCATCGTCCCATACTCCGGCATCTCCCGGAGGAAGGCGCAGTCCGGGTCTGCCTCCACCTGGTCCAGAAGGGGCTCCAGCAGCACCGACTGGGCCTCTCCGGCGGCCTCTTTGGTGGCCAGATGCCGGTACAGGGGCGAGGCACTCAGATCCCAAGGCACTGTCAGGCTATGCAGCAGCCGGTCCAGCAGGTCCAGCGCCGCCGGGCCGTCCTGCTCCGCCGCCGCCAGCTGGAAGGGGGCAGACAGCACTGCGTAATCGCTCAGGTCCAGGGCCTCTCCCGCCCGCCGGGCGGCGTCGCAAAAGCCCTGGGCCCGCTGCCGGTCCCCCTCTGCCTGGGCCATCTCGATCAGGGACAGCAGCGTGGTCTGGATGCCGTGGGCCCGGTCGAACAGCTCCCGCTCCAGCAGGGTCCAGGCCTCCTCGGTCCGCCCCTGCTTCCGCCGCAGGGCGGACAGCAGTTCCCGCTTGTCCCGGTGGGTGTTGGAGATCTGGTCCAACAGCGCCTCCGCCCGGTCCAGATCCCCCCGGGAGATGCAACGGCTCGCCACGGTATAGGTCGCCCACTCCCGGATTTTGGGGTCCGCGCTCTGGGCGGCCTGCTCGTACAGGCCCGCGACAAAGTCCTCCCGGCCGGGCCGGGCTGTCTCATCGGTGCCGGGAAACAGGGTCAGAAGCCCCTCCAGCAGCCCCGCAGCGCTGTATGCCAGCGCGTCGCTGTTGGGGAACTGGCGCAGCTTCTCCTCTGCCAGGGAAAAGGCCGCGCCGCACCCATCGGTCCGGGACACCTCGTACAGCCGGTTCAAAAACTCCGCGATCTCCGTCTCCGTCAAGTCCTCCCGAAAGGACAACAGTGTGTTCAGGTCCACCCGCAGCGTCCGGGCCAGCACCGGCAGCAGGGTGATGTCCGGGTAGGAGTTTCCCCTTTCCCATTTGTTCACCGCCGGGGCTGATACCCCCAGCTTCCCCGCCAGCTGCTCCTGTGTCAGCCCCAGTGCCGTCCGCCGGGTGCGGATAATCTCGTGGATCTGCATGGCAAAGCCCCCTCTTGTGATCTGTCCCCAGAATACCATCTCCGGCGGTGCGCTGCAATCGACAGGTGTTCAATTTTTCTGACGATCTTTTAACCGGCGGTTAATGGGTAAAAATCGCTGTAATCACTGTGCCCCAAACCGGGCTTCCGGGGCGCGCCTCTCATTGGGCGAACCTCCCCGCGTAGACAGGGCAGAACTCCAGACCGCCGCGGGCAATTCAGCGGGACGCAGACTGCACCTGACCCTCCCGGCCGCAGCAGGTCCCGACCGAAGCCCTTACGGCGCGGGTCTGTATGGGATCATGGGAATACGCTCTTCCGGCACCGGCTCCCATCGTCCCGGCAATGGACATGAAGGGCTGCGCCCTCTGCCCAATTTGCAAAATACAGGCGCACAGCAAAAGCTGTGCGCCTGTACTGCTTTTCCCTCACTCCCCCTTGGGGTCCTCTGTGTCGAACACCGTCTTGGCGCTGGCAGCGAGTCCTGCCAGCCCCTGGAGCTCACTGGGAATGATGATCTTGGTGGCCTTGCCGTCCGCCACCTTCTGCATGGCTTCCAGAGCCTTCAGCTTCACCACCTGGTCATTGGGGGCGGCGGCATTCAGCAGCTTCAGGGAGTCCGCCAGGGCGGTCTGCACCTGCATGATGGCCTGGGCCTCCGCCTCGGCGGCCATGATGCGGGCCTCCTTCTCGCCCTCGGCCTTCAGGATGGCGGCCTGCTTGGCGGCATCCGCCTTGAGAATCAGGGACTGCTTCTCGCCCTCCGCTACCAGGATCTGGGACTGCTTCTGCCCCTCCGCCTGGAGGATGGACTCCCGGCGCTCCCGCTCCGCCTTCATCTGCTTCTCCATGGCGTTCTGGATCTCCTTGGGCGGGATAATGTTTTTCAGCTCCACCCGGTTGACTTTGATGCCCCAGGGGTCCGTGGCCTCGTCCAGAATGGCGCGCATCTTGGCGTTGATGGTGTCCCGGCTTGTCAGGGACTGGTCCAGTTCCATCTCGCCGATGATGTTCCGCAGGGTGGTGGCGGTCAGGTTCTCAATGGCGTTCATGGGCCGTTCCACGCCGTAGGTATACAGCTTCGGGTCCGTGATCTGGAAGTAGATCACCGTATCGATCTGCATGGTGACATTGTCCTTGGTGATGACGGGTTGGGGCGCGAAATCCGCCACCTGCTCCTTCAGGGACACCTTCTTGGCCACCCGCTCCACAAAGGGCACCTTCAGGTGCAGTCCCACGCCCCACACGGTCCGGAACGCTCCCAGCCGCTCCACCACATAGGCCTTGGACTGCTGGACGATGACGATGTTCCCGATCAGCAGGATCAGGATCAGCACCACCAGGATCAACAGCGGAACCCACTTGAGCACATCCATCATATTCACACAACCTCCTCTTTTTTATCAGGCGCTTTCTGCGCCGCTTCCACAATGAGCTTCACACCCTCCATCCGCCGGATCTCCACCCGGCTGCCCGCCGGGAGCACCGATCCGTCGGCGCTGCGGGCGGTCCAGGTCTTGCCGTCCACATAGACGGCGCCGGAGGCGCTGTCGTTGTCGATGGTCTCCGTGACTCTGGCGGTGCGGCCCAGCACCCGGTCCGCGTTAGTAGGCACAGCCCGCCCGGCGGAGAGCTTTTTCACCAGGGGCCGGGTGGCCGCCAGGGCCGCCGCCGACACCGCCAGGAACAGCACCAGCTGGATCAGGAGCCCCGCCCCCGCCATGGCGGCGATCAGACCCGCCACGGCGCCGGGCACGAACCAGATGGAGACCAGCCCGGCGGTCACCGCCTCCACCACGCCAAAGACCACGATGGCCGCAATCCACAATGCCGTCATTTCGCTGTCTCCGCCTCCTTTCAAATACAGCATACACAGGGCCACCAGGGCAGTCACTGCCGCCAGCCCCCCCACTCCGGCCCATTTGTTGGCCGGGGACAGGTTGCTCACAAAATCTCCCAGCGCCGTTTTCAGTGTCCGGGACTCCATCCGCTCCGGCGCCGCCGGCGTCTCTTGGCCGCCCAGGGGGACCTCCTCGCAGAACAGGTCATTCATGGTGACGCCGTAGCGGTTGCAGATATAGATGATCTTCTCAAGCTCCGGGTATCCCCGGCAGGACTCCCACTTGCTCACCGCCTGCCGGGAGACCTTCAGCTGGGCCGCAAAGTCCTCCTGGGTCATGCCCCGGGCCCGGCGGAGCTCCTGCAACCGCTCTCCAAATGCCATACGCCTCTCCTCTCTGTCTGTCATTTTAGCAGAACCGCCCCGCCGTTTCCACCAACTCTGCTTTGCATCCGGCAAAATCCCGTGCAACTTCAGGTTTCCGTCCGGGAAGTGCGGCTCCGGCGGCGTTTATCGTTATTGTATCATGCCCATTTTGCAAATACCATTTCATTTTGGTTACAAAACCTCCCGGCCCGCCGGCGGCAGTTGCGGCAAGAGCCGGCGGGCATCTCGACATTTTCCGCAGTCTGCATTATAATAGGAAAAACGCCCCGCTGAGGCGGAGGCAGCAAGGAGGATGTTCCATGCGTCAGCCAAGAAGTGCGAAGGCCAATCCCTTTCCATACAGAGGCAGCCTGGTCTGCTACCTGTCTCTGGATGCTGCGGGCAGTCTCACGCAGGTGGGCCACGATTTCTCCTCTGCCGCAGAGGCCTACCGCCGGGCCGCTGCCGGAGAGATCCGGCTCTATGCCGTCTGGCCCGGGGAATACAGCAGCGACCTCTTCGAGATTGACGATCTGAATGCATTTGCAGACGCTTTTGGCGTGGAGCGGCCGGACCCCCATGTCCACGATCTGGCGTGGACGCTCAGCCCGATGGATGACGGAACATCCCGCTATGCGAATGTGAATGTTGTCTTCCGCTGCGGCTGTACGCTGAGCAAGCAGAACATCAAAAAGTTCGCCAACGACATGCGCCGCCAGATGGGTTGGAATGTGGCGACTTCCACGGTACCGGGATGCCATGGCAGCGCCGACGGGTCGGAGGTCTACACCATTCGCGTGGAGCGCAGAACGCTGGGCCACGCCGCCCCCTGAGAGCCTCTCTTCCACCGGCTCCAATGAAAATCCACGGGCATCTGTATGCCCCGCCAAGGAGGAACCCCCATGAAATACACCATTCCCTGCCTCTTCGGGCTGGAGGCCCTGGTGGCCGACGAGCTGCGGCGGCTGGACCTGAAAAACGTCCGGGCCGAAAACGGCCGGGTCCACTGCGACGGCGGCCCGGCGGACATCCCCCGGCTGAACATCAACCTGCGCTGCGGCGCGCGGGTGCTGGTGGAGCTGGCCAGCTTCCCGGCCCCGGACTTCGAGGCGCTGTTTCAGGGCGTGGCCGCCATCCCCTGGGAGGATTGCATCCCCCGGGACGGGGAGTTCCCGGTGAAGGGCTACTCCATCTCCTCCCAGCTCCACTCCGTCCCCGCCTGCCAGGCCATTGTGAAAAAGGCCGCTGCCAAGCGGCTTGGCCAGGCCTACGGCTGCGAGACCCTGCCGGAGACCGGGGACCGCTATCAGATCCAGTTCGCCCTCATCAAGGACACCGCAGCCGTGTACCTGGACACCTCCGGCGACGGACTCTACAAGCGGGGCTACCGGGCCCACAACAACGGCGCCCCCCTGCGGGAGACGCTGGCCGCCGCCCTGGTGCTGCTCTCCCGCTACCGGGGGAGGGATCCGTTCTGCGACCCCTTCTGCGGCAGCGGCACCATTCCCATCGAGGCGGCGCTGATCGCCAAAAACCGGGCCCCAGGCCTGGACCGGCGCTTTGCCGCCCAAAAGTGGCAGAGCCTCCCCGCCAAGCTGTGGCTGGACGCGGCCGAAGAGGCCATGGATCAAGAATTCCACGGCCAGTACGACATCTGGGGCGGGGACATCGACCCCAGTGCGGTGGAGTTGAGCCGCCACAACGCGGAGCTGGCGGGGGTGGACGACTGCGTGCGCTTCGAGGTGGCGGATGCCGGAAAGTTCCACCGGGACAGCGACTACGGCCAGCTGGTGACCAATCCGCCCTACGGTGAGCGGCTGCTGGAAAAGAGAGAGGCGGAGGCCCTGTACCGCTCCTTCGGCAAAGCTGCCCGGACATTGCCGGCGGGCTGGCGCGTGCTGGTGCTCTCCTCCCACACAGAGTTTGAGCGCGCCTTCGGCCGCAGCGCGGAGAAGAAACGCAAGCTCTACAACGGCATGCTCAAATGCGACGCCTTCTTCTACCACGGAGGCGCAAAGACAGAGCCAGACAAAGGTTAAAAGACAGGAGAGATCGCCGCTGACAGTCCTCATCTTTCATCTCTTCACTCTTATCTCATATTTCGCCAAGGGGGGCCTGTCATGCGCCATGTCTTTTTGATCAACCCCCATGCCGGGAAGCAGGACCAGACTGCCCGCATCCGCGCCCTGGCGGACCGTCTGGCCGCGGCCCACAATCTGGACTGCCGGTGCCTGCTGACGGACCGCCCCGGCGGAGCGGAGGTCCTCTCCCGCGCCTTGGCAGAGACCGGGGAGCCGGTGCGCATCTACGCCTGCGGCGGGGACGGCACCGTCCACGAGGCGGCCAACGGCATCGCCGGGTTTCCCAACGCCGCCATGACGGTAATCCCCGCCGGCACAGGCAACGACTTTCTGAAGAACTTCGGCCCGGACGCTGCAAAATTCTCCGACCCGGAACATCTGTGGGACGGGCCGGAATTCCCCCTGGATCTCATCGACTGCAACGGCCGCCTGTGCCTCACCATCGCCTGCAGCGGCATTGACGCCCGCATTGCCGACACCGTCCACCGGTACGGAAATGTGCCGGGCCTCTCCGGCCGGGGGAGTTACCTGCTGTCCGTGGCGGTGAATTCTCTCTTCAAGCCCATCGGCCGCCGGTGGCGGGTGGAGCTGGACGGGGAGGTCCTGGAGGATGACTTCGCTCTGGTGTCCATGTGCAACGGCCGGTACTACGGCGGCGGCTCCATGCCGGTGCCGGAGGCCCGGATGGACGACGGAGTGCTGGAGACCATCCTGGTGAAAAACGTGCCGAAGCGCACCTTCGCCCGGTTGTTCCCGGCCTACTCCGCCGGGGAGTATTGGAAATTTCCCCACATCGCCCGAATGGTGACGTCCCGGCAGGTGGTGATCACCGCCAGCCCCGGGGAGGCGGACATCGTCACCTGTCTGGACGGGGAGAGCCTCCGGAGCCGGGAGGTGCGGCTGGTACTCGCGGAGAAGCGGGTGAACTTCTTCGGGCCGAAGGGGTGCAGTCCCAATGCCACGGCAGGATTTGACCGAAAGCCAAGGAAGCGTCGATATTCCACAGCTTTTCTGCTATTATAGGCATCCTACGATCATTCAACCGCTGCGCCTCGGCACGGTATAATAGTCAACTAGAATAATTGATAAATAGAGGCCAGGACACACCCGAAGGAGGTGTCCTGGCCTCTTAATTTTTCATTCAGTGCTTTCCTGCTTCCATTTATGGCTTGTCGTATCGGAATGCAGAAACGATATAGGCAATTCTTGATGTTCCGTAAGGCACAATTCCCCCCATAACCAACCAGATAAAGGCATATTCCCTTGTCAGGCCAAAGGCAATCATGCCGGCTATAATGGTCATAAATGAAGCGTACAGTGCGACCCGAAATGCTTTTTCAGCGCATTTCAATTCGATATACTGATTTCTCTCATCCTGCTCCGCAATCATATCCTCTTCCGTTTTTTTAGGTTTCAGAAGGGAAATACCGACCAGCAGAACAATAATAAAGAGAGCAACCCCTGCGATAGCTTTTTGCGAGGTTGTGAACGCGGTAATATCACCCAGATAAAAGCTGCCGAAGGCAGCCAATACCAAGAGCAGGCCCAGCATCTTACCCTTTCCGCCAAATAATTGCATAGTTATTTTTCCTCCGCTCCCTCGTCCTCGCCGTCAATATGCAGGGCCATTACCATGTGATAAAAAGCTGCAAGTAAGCAGATACCTATGCCGATAACCGCCTTTGGAATACCATGCGTAGCCTCGGTAAATATACAAAATCTTGATATTCCAATACCAACGGCAAGCAGTAATAATAAAATCCCCCGGATAAACATTTTCTTATTTGTGATCTTCATCCTGATTTTCCTCACATTCTACATTTTCTTTCAAGCAGCACAACTCTTCAACGGTCGTATGAAATACCTGTGCGATCTTGTAGGCCAGAACAAGCGATGGATTGTATTCGCCTCTTTCTATGGAATTGATCGTTCTTACTGTCACACGAACCCGGTTCGCAAGCTGCTGCTGCGTCAATCCTGCGGCAGTTCGCAAATCCTTGATAATCGTTTTCACGCTCCTCACTCCTCAAATAGGAAGTTAACTTCTTAGGAAGCTGACTTCATATTAAATTAGGGTAGCGAAAATGTCAAGAGAAATTTTAAGAAGCTTACTTCCTATTGAACAGTGAAAAAGCCATAAAAATATTGCATTAAAGGCGCGTCAGCCTCCGCTCCTGTCCATGGCGGCTTGCCGTTCATCTCGACCATTGACCGAGGCCGGATGCTGTGTTGAAAAATTTTTCAGGGAGGTATGGGATAACCCGCAACAACAGCATATAAAGAAACCTCGTATTATACGGAACACTTGATAAAAATCAAAAATTTCTTCATATTTGGAAACTTTTTCCCGTGAATTGTGCAGTATTTGCGCCGGTGAAAATCGTATCCGTGAAGAATGCGTAACCCCAAGCAGAGCTGTTTCATGCGGCACAGCGAGATGTGAAGCCGTCAGTCCGCCTGAGGCAGCCGTTTGGGCAGAAAGCTGGTCATGACAGTTGAATTCTCCTGTCCAGCAGGACGGCTCCCATGCGCTCCCCTTCTGAGAGGGAGATTTTTTCGGAATTCACAAATTCTTCATAGATACCCCCTTTACAAATGGAAAACATTGCGCTATGATAGCAGCGTTAGCACTCGAATGATATGAGTGCTAACGCTGAACTTGTTTTTCAAATTTTTATTTCTATAAGGAGGAACCCCATTATGAAACTCACTCCGCTCGCAGACCGTGTCATTCTGAAGATGGTGGAGACCGAGGAGACCACCAAGGGCGGCATTATCCTCACCGGCAGCGCCAAGGAGAAGCCCTCCGTGGCGGAAGTCATCTCCGTGGGTCCCGGCGGCAACGTGGACGGCAAGGACGTTGTCATGACCGTGAAGCCCGGCGACAAGGTCATCACCAGCCAGTACGCCGGCACCAAGGTCACCCTGGAGGACGTGGAGTACGTGGTTGTCCGTCAGAACGACATTCTGGCGATCGTGGAATAAATCTCCCGCTCCCGCTTGCAATCAGGAATCGGAAATTGTGGAACCGCCTGCAACGGCCAATTTCAAATCGTTTGGCTCTGCCGGACGCCAAAATTCCCAATTCCTAACTCCCCATCCCTAATTTATGAAACATGAAGCTCTATTACAGGAGGTTTGATTACTATGTCTAAGCTCATCAAGCGCGGCGACGAGGCCCGGAAGGCCCTGGAAGCCGGCGTCAACTCTCTGGCCGATACTGTCAAGATCACCCTGGGTCCCAAGGGCCGGAACGTGGTTCTGGACAAGAAGTACGGCGCTCCCCTCATCACCAATGACGGCGTGACCATCGCCAAGGAGATCGAACTGGACGATCCCTTTGAGAACATGGGCGCCCAGCTGGTGAAGGAGGTCTCCACCAAGACCAACGACGTGGCCGGCGACGGTACCACCACCGCCACCCTGCTGGCCCAGGCCATGATCCATGAGGGTCTGAAGAATCTGGCCGCCGGTGCCAATCCCATCGTGGTGAAGAAGGGCATGGCCAAGGCCGTGGAAGCCGCGGTGGCCGAGGTCAAGAAGCAGGCCAAGACCGTGGACGGCTCCAAGGACATCGCCCGTGTCGGTGCTGTGTCCTCCGGCGACGAGGAGATCGGCAAGCTGATCGCCGACGCCATGGAGAAGGTCTCTGCCGACGGCGTCATCACCATCGAGGAGTCCAAGACCGCCGACACCTATTCCGAGGTCGTGGAGGGCATGCAGTTTGACCGGGGCTATATCACCCCCTACATGGCCACCGACATGGAGAAGATGGAGGCCAACCTGGACGATCCCTATATCCTGATTACCGACAAGAAGATCTCCGTCATCGCTGACATCCTGCCCATCCTGGAGCAGATCGTCCAGTCCGGCAAGAAGCTGCTGATCATCGCGGAGGACGTGGAGGGCGAGGCCCTGTCCACCCTGATCGTGAACCGTCTGCGCGGCACCCTGAACGTGGTGTGCGTCAAGGCTCCCGGCTTTGGCGACCGCCGCAAGGAGATGCTGCAGGATATCGCCATTCTGACCGGCGGCACCGTGATTTCCGAGGAGGTCGGTCTGGAGCTGAAGAGCGCCACCATGGATATGCTGGGCCGCGCCCGCCAGGTGAAGGTCACCAAGGAGAACACCACCATCGTGGACGGCGCCGGCGACAGCCAGACCATCAAGGATCGCGTGGGCCAGATCCGCACGCAGATCTCCACCACCACCAGCGACTATGACAAGGAGAAGCTGCAGGAGCGGCTGGCTAAGCTGGCTGGCGGCGTGGCCGTCATCAAGGTCGGCGCTGCCACCGAGACCGAGATGAAGGAGAAGAAGCTCCGCATCGAGGACGCCCTGAACGCCACCCGCGCCGCTGTTGAGGAAGGCGTTGTGGCCGGCGGCGGCACCATCTTCGTGAACGTGATCCCCGCCGTGGAGGCTCTGCTTTCCAGCGTGGAGGGCGACGAAAAGACCGGTGTCCGCATCGTGGCCAAGGCCCTGGAGGCTCCCATCCGTCAGATCGCTGCCAACGCCGGCCTGGATGGCTCCGTGATCCTGGAGAAGGTCCGCACCTCCGGCAAGACCGGCTACGGCTTTGATGCCTACAAGGAAGAGTACTGCGACATGGTCTCCGCCGGCATCATCGATCCCGCCAAGGTGACCCGCAGCGCCCTGGAGAACGCCGCCAGCGTCTCCGCCATGGTGCTGACCACCGAGTCTCTGGTGGCCGATAAGCCCGAGCCCCCCGCTCCCGCTGCCCCCGCCGGCGGCGAGATGGGCGGCATGTACTAAGTGCAAAAAACATCAAGCCCCCTGGCGAAAGCCAGGGGGCTTTTCTCGTGGAGACTCGGCTTGTCGGCGGAGCACAAGCATCAAGCATTGAGTCCTCCACTGCGCCTTCGAGCGGGGTGAGCCGGAGTCGGGAAGCGCTTGCGTTCCGGCTATAACGCCGGAATACAGGATACGAAGCTTGTGATGGCAGGAAAGTGGGGGTGACAGGCTTTGCAGCGGCGCCCCGCTTCCACCAGCGGCACAGATGCTGCACATACTGAGTACCAGCAACCATTAAGCCCTTTGGCTTTACAGCCACAGGGCTTTTTCTCGTACGCTGGGGTCCATCAGCGTTGCCCTCCCCTGCCCATACTCTGGAAACCGCAGTCGGCATGCGTCATGGGCTATGCCTCTGCTCATGTCTGTCCGACCTGATACTTCTTCAGCAGCCGCCACAGTGTCCCCCGGCTGATCCCCAGTTTTGCCGCCGTCTGCGTCCGGTTCCCGCCGCATTCCTGAAGAACGGCCAGCAACTCCTCATAGGACAGGTCGATCCTGGTATGGGCGGCCTTCGGCATCAGCGGCGGGCACGGGGGCGGCGTCTCGGGAGAGGCGGCACTCTCCAGCAGATGGGCGATCAGGCCAGATACAGCGATGCCAGGCCGGTAAAGCACCGCCAGCCGCTCACAGAAATTCTGCAGCTCCCGGATGTTTCCCCTCCAGGGGCAGCTCTGCAGCAGACGGCAGTCGCCATCGCTCAGTTCCAGCGGACAGCCGTCGCCCTCCCGAGCCTGGAAGTTCCGAAGGAAGCTCTGCGTCAGCAGCGGGATGTCCTCCTGCCGCTCCCGCAGCGGGGGCAGGTTCAGCTGCAGGACATACAGGCGGTAATAGAGATCGCTGCGGAATTTACCTGCCCGGACCAGCGACTCCAGGTTCTTGTTGGTGGCCGCGATCACCCGGATATTGATGGGAGTCACCTGACTGTCCCCCAGCCGCATGATCTCCCGCTCCTGCAGGACCCGCAGCAGCCGCCCCTGAAGTCCCAGGGGGATCTCCGAGATCTCGTCCAAAAAGATGGTGCCGTTGTGGGCGATCTCAAACAGGCCCGGCTTACCGCCCCTGGTGGCGCCGGTGAAGGCGCCCTCCACATAGCCGAACAGCTCGCTCTCCAGCAGGTTCTCCGGCAGGGCGGCGCAGTTGATGGCTACGAAGTTGTTCTGTGACCGACGGCTCCAGGCGTGGATGCTCTGGCTCAACAGCTCCTTTCCGGTACCGGTCTCCCCCACCACCACGATGTTGGAGTCCGTCTGGGCAAAGGCCTTGGCCTCCTGGATACAGGCTATCATCCGCGGGCTGCGGGTGATGATGTCCCCGAAGGTGTACTTGGCCTTGTGTCCCTTGTAGTGGAGCTTTTTGCGCAGCTGGTCCTCCGTGGTCTGGATCTGCGCGGCGTTCAGCAGGGAAACCACAGTTCCAGCCCGGAGGCCGTGCATCATCATGTTTTTCGTTTTGACGGACAGGTGGGTGTTTTTGTAAGCGATAATCTCGTCCGTGTTCTCCGTCGCGGACACGATGCGGCTCAACGCCGGGGTGGAGAACACGGAGGATGCCGGCTTTCCCAGATACTGTTCCCGGCGGGAGAGCTGCAAAATCTGGATGGCAGCTGTGTTCAAAAAGGAGATCTGTTGATTGCGGTCGATGACCACCAGCCCCTCATAGGCGTTGTCCAGCATGGTTTGGAAGCTCAGGGCCTTCTCCCGTTCCACCTGACTGATCTTGGCCTGCTGCTTGGCCTCCGAGATGGCGTTCCAGAATGCCTCCCGGCCGGAGGTAATGAGCATGGAGGTCAGTCCGATCTCCTCCGCCAGGCGGCAGCCGGTGCCGCCGCCGATGATGACCCGCTTCCCGTCTCTGGCTGCCTGCTCCACACAACGGCGGATCTCCAGCAGGCTGTTCTCCTGAAAACAGTACGGCGTCACGTCCACACCCAGCTGGCGGGCCAGCTTCTCCACGCCCAGGATCATGTTCTGGGTTCCCAGGATGGCGGCCGGAACAGGGCCGTACTTCTGCCGCAGCTGCAATAGAGTATTGACAATGTCCGTTCCGTTGATAATCAGCTCGATCACCGGGATAGAGAGGGAACGGCGGCACAAGTCCAGATAGGTGGCGCCCCGGGCGATCATGGCGTCGCAGTCCGGCCACTGGGGCAGCAGCTCCTGGGTCGTGGACGCCACCAGGATGTCCAGTGAGTACTCCGTGGCGTCCAGAGCCTGCAGGCGCATCTGCTCCGTGTGCTCCTGGAACACGTCCCAGGCGAGATTTGCCATGCTGGCGTAGGGAATGACGATGGCAATCCGAACCATAGCAGCCTCCTGTTCCCAAAAATCGGTGTGCTTCTTTGCCCATCATAGCAAAAGCCGCTTTTTACGTCAAGCCGCCGTCTGTTCTATTTGAGACGATTTAGAACAGTTAAAACACTATTTTGAACGAATAAAACACTCTCCGGTGAAAACAACCAATTGAGGCTGCAAAATTTTGGAGACACTTTTGTGAAAATCTGAAAAACCGCTCAACGGAGTTTCAGCAAAAATTTTGTGGCATCCAAAAACATTGATTTTTCCAAAATTGGCACAGAGATTGCTTTATAATAAGGCGAACAACCAACAGAGAGGACGTGACAAGAATGGAAAAGAAAGTTCTGATCCCTTCGGACATTTCTCAGCCCGGAAAAGACTATCTCGCCGAAAAGGGCTATACCATAAAAATGGGCCGTGGGACAGACGAGCAGACGATTTTGGAGGATGTGGCAGACTGTGATGCCCTGCTGGCCCGGAATGAGCATATCACCCGTGCCATCATGGAGGCCGCCCCCCGCCTGAAGGTCATCAGCAAGCACGGGGTGGGGCTGGATAAGATCGACCTGGACGCGGCTAGGGAGCTGAACATCTGGGTCACCAACGGTCCCCTGAGCAATACCGTGGCGGTGGCGGAGCACACCATGATGCTGATCCTGGCCTGCGCCAAGAAGCTGGTCTTCTTTGACCGGGCGGCCAGACGCGGCGACTACGACATCCGCAACCGGGTCAAGGGCATGGATCTGGAGGGAAAGACCCTGGGGCTGCTGGGCCTGGGCAAGATCGGCCACATGGTGGCGAAGAAGGCCATCAACGGCTTCGGCATGGAGGTGATCGGCTATGATCCCTTCCTTCCTGCAGACCGCTGGGACCCGGAGGTGGGCCGCCGTGAGACCATGGAGGAGATCTTCGCCGGCAGCGACATCGTCTCCATCCACATGCCCTCCACCCCGGAGACCCGCAACAGCGTGGACCGCCGTTTGATCGGGATGATGAAGCCCACGGCCTATCTGATCAACGCGGCCCGGGGCGACCTGATCCGGGAGGCGGATCTGGCGGAGGCCCTGCAGAACGGCGCCATTGCCGGCGCGGGGCTGGACGTGTTCCAAACCGAACCCCCCAGCCCGGACGATCCGCTCTTCCAGCTGCCCAACGTGACGGTCACGCCCCACAACGCGGCTCTGACGCTGGAGACCACGGACCGCATGGGCCTCCACGCCGCTATGGGCATCGACGAAGTGCTCTCCGGCCGCCAGCCTTCCTGGCCCGTGGTGGTGCCCAAGGAGCCGAGAACATGATGCGATTTCAGAGGTGAGAGTGGATGAAAAAAACGATTCGCAACAAAGAGCTTCTGGTTGGCGTAATTTTTCTGATAGTAGGTGTCGCGTACTTCGCGCTGGCTTTTACAATTCCCAGCTATGACGCCTATGGCGGCTCCTCCGTGGTGGATTCCTCTTTTGTTCCCAAGGTGATCGGCGCTCTAATGACTGTTCTCAGTGTTTTGCAGCTGGTCTTTTCTTTGAGGGCCGGCAAAAACCCGCCCCCTGCAGCTCCCTCTGCGAAGCCGACAGAGGAAGACGGCACGTTCAAGGTGGAGGACTGGGACGATGACGCTGCCAACCGCAACGCCGACACCAAGGCACTGATTGCCATATTCGCGATTCTGATTGTGTACATGGCGTTGATGTCTGTGCTGGGCTTTCTCATCTCCTCGGCCCTGTTCCTGTTTGCCACGATGATGCTGCTGACACCGAAGCAGAAGCGGAAACTGCCTGTGATTGTCATCCTCTCTGTTATCGTGGCCATCGGTGTCTATTACCTGTTTGTGTACGGTCTGGATATGGTCCTGCCGGCCGGTATTCTCGGATAAGAGGAGGACATCACATGTTAGATCTTTTTATCGACGGCATCGCAGCAATCGCAACACCGGATACGCTGGCGTTGATGATTCTCGGTGTCATTGTGGGCATTATTTTCGGCTCCGTTCCCGGTCTGACCGCAGTGACCGGCATTGCGCTGTTTCTGCCGGTTACATACAGTCTTGGGCCCATCAAAGGCATGGCGCTGCTGATGGCAATTTATATTGGTGCCGTGTCCGGTGGTCTGATTGCAGCCATCCTGATCAACATTCCCGGCACACCGGCCTCTGTGGCCACCTGTTTTGACGGAACTCCGCTGGCCAGAAAAGGGCAGGCCTACAAGGCTCTGGGTGTGGGCACGGTGTTCTCTTTTCTGGGCACGATTTTCGGCATTCTGATCCTCGTATTTGTCTCCCCAATCATTGCTAATTTCGCTCTAAAATTCGGGCCTGCGGAGTATTTCTCTGTTTCGGTATTCGCCCTGACCCTGATTGCCAGCTTGGCAGGGAAATCTCTGATTAAGGGGCTGATCTCTGCGGCTCTAGGCATTATGTTCATCACCGTAGGCGCAGCCCCAATTGATGCCGTCAGCCGTTATACCTTCGGCTTTTCCGGTCTCCGCGGAGGCTTCGACATTCTGACCGTGCTGGTGGGCCTCTATGCCATTTCAGAAATCCTCAGCACTGCCGCGAACAAAAAGGCTCTCGCTGCTGGCTCCGGCCAAGTGATGCAGTTCTCCGGCAAGGGATTCGGCTTCACCCTAAAAGAATTTTTGAGCCAGAAATGGAATTTCCTGATTTCCGCGCTGATTGGCACCGGCATTGGTGTTTTGCCCGGCATCGGTGGTGCCACATCCAATCTGTTGGCATACACAGTGATTAAAAACAAATCCAAAACCCCGGAGAAATTTGGAACCGGCATTATTGACGGCGTAGTCGCCTCCGAGTCCGCCAATAACGCCACCATCGGCGGGGCCATGATTCCTTTGCTCACCTTGGGCATTCCGGGTGATGCAGCTACGGCTATGCTGCTTGGTGGTCTGATCGTCCACGGTGTCCAGCCCGGTCCCCTGCTGTTCACCACCCACCCCGATGTGGTATACGGCGTGTTTGCCGCCATGGTGGTTGCCTCCATTCTGATGATCCTTGTCCAGATGTTTGGCCTGCGGCTGTTTGCAAAGGTTTTAAAGGTGCCCAAATACTATTTGATGCCCATTATCATCGTGTTGTGCGTAGTCGGTGCCTTCGCACTCAATAACCGGCTGTTCGACTGCTGGTCCATCATTTTCTTCGGTCTGGTAGGCTATGCCATGAGCAAATTCGACATTCCTCTGGCTCCTATGATTATGAGCTTTGTGCTGGGAGAGACCATTGAGACCAACCTGCGCCGGGCGCTGATGTATTCTAACGGTGACATCTCTACATTTGTGACATCCCCCATTTCCTGCGTGTTCCTGGTGGCGGCTGCCATCTCCATCGTTCTGACGATTCGCAAGCAGCTAAATGACCGTAAAAAGGCAACTGCCTGAGGAATCCAACCGTGCACCACAGCAGACGCTGTTAAACATGACAAGAAAGGAAGATTCAACATGAAAACCTGGAAGAAATTGTTCTCTCTGTTTTGTGCAACCGTAATGATGTGCAGCCTGCTGGCTGGCTGCGGCAACAGCCCGGATACCCCGGCCGATGACGCCTCTTCGGAGGATGGCGGCACTGACTGGCCCACCAAATCCATCAACATGATCGTTCCCATGGGCGCCGGGGGCGACACTGACTTTAATGCCCGCACATATGCAAAATATCTGGAGGATGTGTTGGGTGAGACCGTAGTCGTCACTAATATCACCGGCAATGGCGGAGCGCTGGGTTCCGAGGAAGTCAAGAACGCCTCTCCCGACGGTTATACCTGCCTGTTTTATCACACCTGCCTGAATATCAACCAGGCCACCGGCATTGCCGACTACGGTTCCGAGGCATTTGAGACCGTGGCTGTGGTGGGAAAGAGTTCCGGCGAGGCCGTGGTCGTGCGGGCTGACGCCCCTTATGACACCATGGAGGAGCTGATTGCATATTCCCAGGCCAATCCCCAGACCGTAAAAATCGCCGCCAACACTGGAGCCACCTCTCACTGGGCATCCGTCGTACTGAATGTGGAGGAAGATGCGCAGCTGAATATCGTCAATGCCTCATCCTCTGCAGAACGTGTTGCGAATCTTCTGGGCGGCCAGTTGGATGTTATTATCAATCCCATCGGAACCGTTCAGGATTATGTGACCTCCGGTGATTTTAAGTATCTGGCAGTCACGACCTCCGAGCGGCTGGACTACCTGCCCGACGTGCCCACCTGTCTGGAACAGGGTGTGAATCTCTCCTACGATCTGATGTACTATGTCATGTTCCCCAAGGGGACCGATCCTGCCATCTGCCAGAAATTTGCCCAAGCGTTCAAAGAAATCTCTGAGATGCCGGAGTATGCCGAGGAGATCAAGACCGCCTACAACCAGACTCCCTATTTCCTCGACACCGAGGAGTCTATTGCCTACATTCAGGAAGAGAACGAGAAGATGATGGCCTATGCCGACTACTTCAAGTAATCTCCATTGACCAGCGTCCTCACAGCGGCAGGTCTGGCTGGTGACCGGCCGGACCTGCCGTCTTTTTGCCCTCATGTATTACTAAAGGAGGAATTTCCCATGTATAATGCGCACAAGATCACCGACAAAGTGGCCGCCGGCAAGCTGGCCATCGGGTCCCACGTGGGCTTTGACAGCCCCTTCGTCACCGAGATGATCGCCGGCTGCGGCTTCGACTTCATCTGGATCGACGGCGAACACAGCGCCATCGACCGCAAGGATATCCAGAACCATCTGATGGCCTGCCGGGCCGCCGGCGCCGCCGGCATCGTCCGGGTGCCCTGGAACGATCCCGTCATCATCAAGGCCATCCTGGACATGGGGGCGGACGGCATCGTGGTGCCCATGGTCTGTTCGCTGGAAGAGGCCAAGCAGGCCGCCGCCGCCACCCACTACCCCCCTGACGGCATCCGGGGCATGGGCACCCGCCGGGCAGTCAACTACGGCATCTGGGACAAGAATGCGTATGTGGCCGACACGGACAAATATATCCTCACCATTGTACAGATCGAGCACATTGACGTGGTAAAGGACCTGCCGGAGATTGCCAAACTCCCCGGCATCAGCGGCTTCGTGGTGGGACCCAACGACTTCACCATGAGCATGAACACCCCGGAGCGCACCTACACCGTTAACGACCCGGAGGTGCAGGAGCAATTTGACAAGATCGGCCAGGCCCTGGCCGGCACCGGCAAGCTCTTCGGCGTCTCCGGCGCCTGCAGCGAGAAGTTCGTCACCGACTGGATACGCCGTGGTGTCAACTATATGTGCATGAACTTTGACTTCAACTACATCGTCAGCGGCGCCAAGAACGTGATGCAGACCTCCCACGCCGTGCTGGACCAGCTGGGAAGGGCGTACTGAGATGGCGTTTCTGACACAGGAACAGCTGGACGCCCTGGCCCAGTTTGACACCCCCACCATCTGCAACGCCATCGAGGGCTTTGGTGTCCGGGGCCGGACCGAGGGCTTCACCCGGCCGGAGCTTCGGATGCGCGCCGCCATGAGCGACAAACCCATGGTGGGCTATGCCCGCACCGGCGTCATCTCCGCCCGGCAGCCGGCCACGCCGGCCCACAGCGCGGTGATGGAGGCGTATTACCGCCAGTATGAGGACTTCGACCTGCCTATGGTGGCAGCCATTCAAGACCTGGACCGGGTGCCGGTGGGCTCCTTTTGGGGCGACGTACAGGCCACGGTCCACCGGGCCCTGGGCTGCATCGGCGTCATCACCGACGGCGGCGTCCGGGACATCGAGGAAGTAAAGAGGGTCGGGTTCTACCTGTTCTCCAAGGAGGTGCTGATCTCCCACGCCTACATCCACATGGTAGAGGCCGGCACAGCGGTGGACATCTGCGGCATGACGGTCCGCCCCGGCGACCTGATCCATGCGGATGCCCACGGCGCCATCGTCATCCCCCAAGAGATCGCCGGGCAGCTGGCAGAGGCCTGCGTCCGGGCCATGGACGCCGAGGAAGCTTTGAAGGGGCCCTGTCAAGCCGCTATCGCCCGGGGTGAGAGGGTCACCGCTAAAGAGATCATGGCCTGGCGGGGCGAGATGCAGCGCCGCCGGGCGGCCATTGCGCCGAAGCAAGAACATCTGTAGAAAGAGGTCTTTCCCATGAAATACACAGTCGAATCCCTGCGGCAGTTCGGCATTCAGGTGGCGGAGAAGGCAGGTATGTCCCACCAGGACGCCGAGACGCTGCTGAAGAACCTGCTGTTCAGCGACATGCGGGGCGTCCGCTCCCACGGCATGACCCGCCTGAGCGGTTATGTGACCCGCATCGAGCGGGGGTGCACCTCCGCCACCGCCCAGCCCACCATCACCATGGACAGTGGTGCCGTGTTCTCTATGGACGGAAACAACGGCATGGGCTCCACCATCGGCACTGCCGCCATGCAGGCGTGCATCCGGCGAGCCAAGGAATACGGTGTCAGCTTTTGCACCGTAAATCATGCCTCTCACTACGGCTTCGGCGGCTTCTACGCCATGCAGGCCGCGGCAGAGGGCATGATCGGCTTCAACATCTGCAACTCCCCCGCCCTGGTGGCTCCCTTCGGCGGTGCCACCGCCATGTTGGGCACCAATCCCCTGACGGTGGCGGTGCCCTCCGGCAAGTACCCGGATCTGGTGCTGGACATGGCCACCAGTACCGTGGCCAAGGGCAAGATCGCTCTGGCCCTGAAGGAGGGCAAGTCCATTCCCGACAACTGGGCCCTGGCTCCGGACGGCAGCCCCACCACAGACCCCGCTGTAGCCAACAAGGGTGCCCTGACACCCCTGGGCGGCGCCAAAGGCTACGCCCTGGCCCTGATTATCGACGTGATCTGCTGCTGCCTCTGCGGCGGCAACAACAGCCGCCAAATCCCCCGGATGTTCGAGGATCCCAAGGAGCCCTCCGGTGTGGGGTACTTCATGGGCGCCATCGACATCGGCAGATTCGTGGATCTGGAAACCTTCAAAGCCCGGACCGACGCCATGTATGATGAGCTGAAGGCCGCCCCCACGGCACCGGGCTTCCGGGAGATCATGATCCCCGGGGAGATCGAGTTCCATCTGACCCGGCAGGCGGAGCGGGAGGGTATCGACATCAGCCCCGCCATTGAGCAGGACTTCGCGGATCTGGCCGCCAGGTACGGCGTCCCGCTGGAACTGCTGCAATCCTGCTGACTTTCCAGTGGAATCGGCTGTCCCCCGGCCCCTGCGGGCCGGGGGACACACAGACAGGAGGAATGAAATGCACATCGTCATTTTGGACGGATACACGGAAAACCCCGGCGATCTCAGCTGGGGAGAATTGGAGAAGCTGGGAGACCTGACGGTTTACGACCGCACCAGCCTCACCGATGAGGACGAGATCATCTCCCGGATCGGCGGTGCGGAGGTGGTCCTCACCAACAAGACCCCCATCTCCCGCCGAGTGATGGACGCCTGTCCCTCCATGCGCTTCATCGCCATGCTGGCCACCGGCTATAACGTGGTGGACATAGCCTGCGCAAAAGAGAAGGGCATCCCTGTCTCCAACGTGCCGGTCTACGGCACCCATTCCGTCAGCCAGTTTGCCATCGCCCTGCTGCTTGAAATCTGCCATCACATCGGTTATCATAATGATACGGTAAAGAGCGGGAAATGGGAACAGTGCCCGGACTGGTGCTACTGGGACTACCCCCTGATCGAGCTGGCGGGAAAGACATACGGCCTGCTTGGCTGCGGGAACATCGGCATCCACACTGCCGCCATCGCATCGGCCCTGGGGATGCATGTCATCGCCTACGACATGCGCCAGCGGGACGAAGCTCTGCAGCTGGGGGTGGAGTACGTCTCCCTGGACGAACTGTTCGCCCGGTCCGACGTTCTGGGCCTCCAAATGCCCCTGTTCCCCTTCAACACCGGCATCATCAACCGGGAGAACATCGCCAAGATGAAGGACGGGGTCATCATCATCAATAACAGCCGGGGCCAGATGGTGGTGGAGCAGGACCTGGCGGACGCCCTGAACTCCGGCAAGGTGGCGGCCGCCGGGCTGGATGTGGTGTCCACAGAGCCCATCCGGGGCGACAACCCCCTGCTGACCGCCAAGAACTGCATCCTCACCCCACATATCTCCTGGGCCCCCAGGGAGAGCCGCCAGCGCATCATGGACTGCACCGTGGACAACGTGCGGGCCTACCTTCAGGGCGCCCCCATCAACGTGGTCAACCCGTGACCGGACCGGGGCGGGCCTTCCGCCC
>NZ_KI271686.1:34132-36014 GCF_000469445.2 Oscillibacter sp. KLE 1745
CGGGGCGGGCCTTCCGCCCGCCCCGCGCATCCAGAGAGGAGGAAACTCATGTCAAAGTGGATTCTCATGCCGGACTCCTTCAAGGGGACCATGTCCTCCCTGGAGATCTGCCAGCTGATGCGGGAGGCCCTTCTGCGCCACGTGCCGGATGCAGAGGTGGTCTCCATTCCCGTGGCGGATGGCGGCGAGGGGAGCGTGGAGGCGTTTCTGGCCGCCATGGGCGGCCACCGGGTAGAGGTGCCCTGCACCGGTCCGGATTTTCGTAAGATCTCTGGTTTTTACGGTCTGCTGGCCGATGGCTACACCGCCGTGATCGAGATGGCCGCCGCCGCAGGCCTGCCCCTGATGGATGGCCGTCTCTGTGCTGAGGGAGCCACCACCTACGGCGTGGGAGAGCTGATTCTGGCGGCGATCCGGGACGGCGCCAGGCGCATCATTCTGGGCCTGGGCGGCAGTGCCACCAACGACGGCGGCTGCGGCTGTGCCGCCGCTCTGGGCGTCCGCTTTCTGGACGGCACCGGGGCGGAGTACGTCCCCGTAGGCGGCACGCTGGACCGGCTGTGCCGGATCGACATGTCCCATCGCTCCCCCCTGCTGAACGGTGTGGAGATCGTGACCATGTGCGATGTGGACAACCCCCTCTGCGGTCCCAATGGCGCCAGCGCCGTCTTCGGCCCCCAGAAGGGGGCCGACCCTGATATGGTGACCCGTCTGGACCGGAATCTGCGCCACCTGTCGGAGGTGATCCGCCAGGACCTGGGCCGGGAGATCGCAGACCTTCCCGGTGCTGGCGCCGCCGGCGGCATGGGAGCCGGTGTGATGGCCTTCCTGGGCAGTCGCCTGCAGATGGGGATCGAGACAGTCCTGGACACCGTGGGCTTCGATGCCCTGCTGCCTGGTGCCACCGCGGTCCTGACCGGCGAGGGCCGTATCGACTGTCAGAGCCTTCGGGGCAAGGTGGTCATCGGCATCGCCCACCGGGCCCGGCAGGCACGGATCCCAGTGGTGGCCGTGGTGGGCGACGTGGCCCCCGGCGCGGAGGACGCCTATCAAGAGGGCGTCACCGCTATCGTGTCCACCAACCGTCGTGCCGTGCCCTGGGAGGTAGCCCGCCAGTCCGCCCGGGCAGATCTGTGCGCCGCCCTGGAGGATCTCTTCCGGCTCTACAATGCGTTCCGGTCCGCCCGATGACATGAGTGGATTTTTGAAAAGACGGTGCCGGGCGGCAGGAGCCGCCCGGCCTCATTCCCACCGTATCCGGGCTGCCGGCCTCGGGGCACCCTGCCAGCGGCAGCGAGTCTCTCCTCTGCTTCCGGTTTTTTGAAATTTTTCATTTTTTTCGAAGAAACGCTTGACAAACGCTGCCGCCTTCTGGTATAGTAATTGATGCCCGTTCGGGTTAGACATTTGGCGGCATAGCTCAGTTGGCTAGAGCATGCGGTTCATACCCGCAGTGTCCCCGGTTCAAATCCAGGTGCCGCTACCAGATCCATGAAGCGCCCCGGCGCTTCATGGACTTCCAAATGGCCCGTTGGTCAAGTGGTTAAGACACGGCCCTTTCACGGCTGTAACATGGGTTCGAATCCCGTACGGGTCACCATCCCATAGGACGCCGTTGTGCACGGCGTCTTATGGGTAGAAAAAATCACATATCCGTATGGAGGCTTAGCTCAGCTGGTTAGAGCGCCTGCTTCACACGCAGGAGGTCACTGGTTCGAGTCCAGTAGTCTCCACCAATTATCGCCGGAATCTTGTGATTCTGGCGGTTTTCTTTTGGCTTTCGCAACTTTTTTGATGTATTTATTTTTGTACTTCCGCTTTGACCCAAGCCGTGACCCATACGGGAACTAAACTGTACCCCATAAAATGGACACATTGGATT
>NZ_KI271687.1:0-31093 GCF_000469445.2 Oscillibacter sp. KLE 1745
TGCATCCAAACCGTAAATCTATTATACGAGGAAACTAATATTGTTCAGAAAGGCGAATTGCAGGAAGAAGTCATTGCAAAAATATAACAAGCACGCCCTGCGGAGCGATGGGGAGAAAGACCAAAACAAGGGAGGCACGCTTTTACAACCCGTATCCGTCATTGCGGGCCGCCCACCGCGCGGGACTTCTATACACCATGGTATAAAACAGTTCTGCGGGCTTTTACGCCGTCACAGGGCACAGCCGGGCAGAGATCATTTGTGTCAGTGCGGACCGCAGCAAGACCAATGGACCTGATCGCCTGGAAACGCGTGCTGGATGGGCGTACGATGAGCGGGTATTCCAAACTGTATTGAGTATCTGATCGAGCGCCAGAGCACCTTCGCCATGTGGAAATTTGCCGCCTGTGTCAGTGAGCTTCTGGTTTTCCGCCGATAGGATATTTTGGGATAAGGGCGCGCCTCCAGACAAGCGACCGTCGTCAAGGCAGACAAGGAGCATGATGCGTTCGACAAGACCCGGAAAATGGTCTCCGACTCTAACAAGGAAGTGCTCAGAATACTGGAGTCAGGAGATGGAAAATAACTTCATTATATAATTGGCTTTTTCGTGATCTTATGGTATGATACCCTTACGCTGTCCAGAGCATAATTTCTAGAATGAATCCCCTCTGTAATGTGAGTGAATCACCGCAAAGTGGTACTGTTCGGCGCCGATGGGCGCTATCTTTTTGTCTGGGCGGATGTAGAAGCACGGATGAAGAAGAATTACAAAGAATTACAATATGCATTGTATGCCGATGGTTGTGCTGTTGAACCTCGGAGAGGATGCGCTGGTTGTCCGCCGCCAAGGATATGAAGGCGTGCCGCAAAATACGGGCCTGCCTGAATGGCTGACGGACGGAGAAAGGGGGCAAAGTGATGCGCACACTGATTAAACACGGACTGATTGTAGACCCGGCCAGTCATGTTCACTCCAAAAATAATCTGCTAGTGGAAGACGGGCGTATTCAGGGGCTGACTGCTGAAGAGCCGGAAGCTGATGTGATTTTGGATGCCGAAGGGATGGTGGTTTCACCTGGTTTTGTGGATATCCACATGCACGAGGATCCTTATGACCCAGAGGAGGGGCGACTGATTCCCAGCATTATGACCTCCATGCTTCGCATGGGAGTCACTACAGCGATTGGTGGAAACTGCGGTATCAATACGGTCTCGCCTCTGCGGTATTTAGAATTGATGGACCGTGATGGCGGCCCGATCAATATGGGACTACTAGCCGGCCATACCTTCCTGCGGGAGCAGGCCGGGCACCGGGACAAGTACAGTGCAATTCGGCCCGATGAACAACAACGGTTGTCAAGGCTGGCCAAAGAGGCTCTGGAAGCAGGTTGCTTTGGGGTGTCCTTCGGTATTCGCTATGTACCCGGTGTGACACGGGATGAGATGGTGAAAACCGCCTGCTTCTGCCAAAGCCATGGCCGTCTTGTGGCCGCCCATGTGCGAGATGACGCGGATAATGTATTCGGCGCGGTGGAGGAGTTGGTTTCCATAGGGCGGCAGTTGGATCTTCCGGTTCAAGTTTCCCATGTGGGAAGCATGGGGGGATTTGGGCAGATGGAACGACTGCTGGCCTTCATAGATAGATATCGCGCCTCCGGTATGGAACTGAGCGGAGATTGCTATCCGTATGACGCTTTCAGCACGCGAATAGGGGAAACAACCTACGATGAGGGATTTTTGGAGCGTTACTGCACACAGTATTCTGCGATAGAAATCTGCGAGGGTATGTACAAGGGACAACGATGCACGGAGAGATTGTTTCATGAACTGCGTCAGACAGCACCGGACACATTGACGGTCTGCCATGTTATGAAGGCGGAGGATGTAGCTTTGGCCCTGTCTCATCCGGCCATTATGCTGGCCAGTGATGGGCTGATGGATCGGGGGCAAGGACACCCGAGAGGTGCAGGGGCGTTTCCACGCCTGCTGTGCCGGTATGTTGCAGCCGGGAAGATGAACTTGGATGATGCGGTCGCCAAGATGAGTGCCATGCCGGCCCAAAAACTGGGGCTGACGAGAAAGGGGACCTTACGCAAGGGCGCAGATGCAGACATCGTAATTTTTGATATGGATCGGATCCGGGACTGTGCTACGTTTGAGCATCCCGACCGTCCTCCGGAAGGGATAGAATGGGTCTTGATTGGGGGAAAAATCGCTGTGGAACACGGAACAATCAAGCAGTCAAGTCTAGGACGAGCCATTCGCGCTTAGCAATGGAGCAGGAGGGAGAGACGGCATGGACGAATATGTGAAGCGGCAGCTTTCCTCAGTTCCGGGGCATATCGGATTTTACTACAAAAACCTGGTCACGGGAGAAACGGACGGAAGCCGCCAAACGGAGTTGTTCCAAGCGGCCAGCGTAATTAAACTGCCAATTTTGGCGGCCATCCTGCTGGAGGAGCGGGAGCATCCCGGTGTGCTGCAGGAGCGGCTTTTGGTCCGGGACGGCGACAAAGTGCCCGGATGCGGCGCATTGCAGCATATCTCCGGTACGCAGGCGTATGACATAGAAAGCCTCTGTAAGCTGATGATTACTATCAGTGATAATACGGCTACGAATGTGTTAATCCGCCGCTTTGGCATTGAGTTCCTGAATGAGCGATTCCGGGCGCTCGGCCTTCAGGAAACCAAGATTTTTCGCTTTCTGTTTGACACGGAGGCCGCACGTCAGGGAAAGGAGAATTTATGTCAACCGAAGGAGATCGGTAGCCTTCTGGAGGAAATCTACCACGGACGCTGCGTGAGTGCCAATGCGTCTGAGCGAATGCGGGCGATGCTATCGCAACAGCAGATTAACCATAAAATCCCCAGCCTGCTTCCGCCCACCGTGCGGGTGGAGCACAAGACCGGCGAGGATGAGGGGATTACGAATGATGTGGGGATTCTATATGGGAGAGAACCCTGTGTTCTGGTATTCGTATCCAATGAAACTGATGTACCGGCCTTTGAGCAGGTAATCCGGACAGTGAGCCTGCACTATACACGAGTGTGATGACAGACATATAGAAAAAGGAGAAAACTTGTTATGGCCATTATTAAGACGATCTCGGACCTTCTGTGGGGAATGCCTCTCATCGTACTTATTCTGTTGGCTGGCATTATCTTTACGGTCGGCTCCAAATTCTTTCAAATCGCACACTTAAAGCATATTCTGAAAAACACCATTGGAACACTTTTTTCAAAAAAGGACAACGGTAAGGGCATGATGAAACCCTTGGAAGTAATCAGCATTGCCGTTGGCGGAGCAGTAGGTGTTGGCAATATCGGCGGCGTGGCGACCGCTATCGCGGTGGGCGGACCGGGTGCAGCCTTTTGGATTTGGGTTGCGGCCTTTTTGGGCATGATGATGAAAATGGCCGAAGTTTCCCTGGCGGTATACTACCGTTCAAAGGATGAAAAGGGCGGCTATTATGGCGGGCCTACATACTATATGGAGAAAGGGTTGGGACGGGATAAGGGCTTCAAATTCTGGGGCGTGCTGGCGGTTATCTTCGGGATCGGCATTTTTGGAAATGTCTTTTCCATGCAAAACTTCACGGTCGCACAGTCCGTCAACGCCACTTTTGGCATTCCCATGCTGGCGGTAGGTTTAGTCTATGTTGGTCTCACCTATTTGGCTACTGTCCGTGAGATTCCTTGGCTGGGCAAGCTGGCGGCGAAAGTAGTTCCCCCCATGTGCGTCTTTTACCTGGTAGGCGGAATCGTGATTATCATAGTAAATATCACACAATTGCCCGCAGCACTTGGACTGATTATCAGCGATGCATTTACCGGGACCGCAGCCACCGGCGCTTTCATGGGAGCGGGCGTGGCTTTGATTATCCGAACCGGCTTATCCCGCGCCATGTTCTCCAGCGAGGCTGGCTGGGGTACATCGCCTATGATTCACGCCTCCGCCAAAACGGAGCATCCGGTGAAGCAGGGATTGTGGGGGGCATTTGAGGTTTTTGTCGGTACGATGTGTATCTGCACGGTTACCTCCTTGGTTATCGTCGTTACCGGCCTGTGGGATTCCGGCCTGGATGGTGCTCCATTGACCTTGGCGGCTTTCGAAACAGTGCTTGGGCCTGTTGGAACTATCATCATCACGGTGGCCATTTTCCTCTTTGCTCTTTCTACTACTACCGGATGGTGGGCTTATTTCGAAGTGCTGTTGCGCCATTTGTGCGGCACGAATGAAAAGCTCAAGCGGACCTTGATTAACGTATTTAAGGTAATCTACCCCATTCCCGGGTTCCTTGTAGTGCTTCTGGCTGCGGTGGGAAACGATATTTCTGGTGCGGATATTTGGGAAATCGCCAATTTGACAACGGGAATACCTGCCTTTGTAAACCTGATTGTCATTGTCATACTGAGCGGAAAGTTCTTCCAATTGCTTAAGGACTACAAGGCTCGTTATCTGGGAATCGGTACCGTTGATCCGAACTTCAGACTTTTTGATGAAGAGGAATAAACCGAGCCTGAAAATGGCGGATTGAGAAGCCAAGAGGGGGGCGTGGCTCTGCCACGCCCTCCAGCGGCGGAAAATATCAGGACAGCGCATCCAACACCACATCGAACAGATGCATAGGGTTAAGCTGCCCTCTGTCATAACGCTGGCAAGTGAATCAACGAAGGCCCTGTCGCAGGAAACGGCTGGAATCAATGTCACATCGGTACAGACTCCATCCATCACTTCGGCCTGTATTCCATAAGACGGAAGTCAGCTGGACTGCAATGGTACAGATCGGCCATGCGGCACACGATGCCAAATGGAGGGGCAGAAGTCCCTGCCTCATACAACAAGTGTACGTGCTTTGCTGCGGCCGCTTGGGTGTATCCGGCTTTCTCCCGGCTTGCTCGAACGGATTTTCAGGATGACCACCTTTTTCGGTTCTGCACATTTTGAATTCCTCCTGTCATTTTTCTAATACATTTGGGCCGCGCTCCCCGGAAATCCTTGTGTTTTCAAGGTTTCCGGGGATATTTTCTTGGCCATTTCCCTTGCTTTTTTCCTTACGAGATGTCTGTAAGGGAAAGCTCTCAGCTTTCACCCGCCTCCTTATCCAGAAACCGGGCGGAAGAACCTGTGGTTTCTTTCTTTGCATGGGCGTAGATGTTCATGGTGGTGTTCACGCTGGAAAGGCCCAGCAGCTCTCGGACATCTTTAAAGACGCTCCGCCATAAATTATGTTGCTTGTGAAGGTGTGGCGAAGGACATGAAAGTGAAGGGACTGGATATTATCGAATGTGATGTTGGCTCGTCTGCACGCCGTAGCTGCCCCCAGAGCGTACAAATGTCCCATCATTCCACAGGCAGACGAATGAGACCTCTGTAAAGCATTCCCGTGGTTCATCTGTGCGGGGCAGGGAAGAGAGCCCGTAATATGTACGGCTCGTTTTCTTCGGAGATCCTGTGTCAGCTCCTGATACTGCCGCTAAAGCGCGCCAAATCCATATAATGCTATTTGGGAATGAGTTTGTTTGTGCAGCAATAACAGGGCCTACTGCTTAAGTCAAAATTGCAAAAAAAGACATGCAAAATTTGGGAATGATTCCAAAATAGTGTGGTTTGTCAAAAAAAGTGTTGACTTTTTTTGATGGCGGCTTTATGTTAAAAACATGTTAAGAAAAGAGGACGCGGCGATACTGGTTGTTTATTTTTCACAATAGAGTGCCAGTGTTTTTTTGACCTTAAAAATGAGAACGTTTTCAAGAGGGCGTGGGATACATACATGGCAGCAACAATCATTGACGTCGCACGGTTATGTGGTTACTCAAAGGCAACAGTTTCCAGAGCATATGCGTCTCCGGAAGCAGTCAGTGAGAAGGCGCGTGAAAAGATATATGCGGCAGCGAAGCAGTTGAACTATGCGCCTAATGCCATCGCAAGGGCGATGGTTCGGCAACAGACAGAAAATATTGCATTTATTATCCACGAAAAGCAGTATCCCGCTATTTTGAATCCTTTTTATTCTCCGATGCTGGAAGCAGCCATGCAGGAGGGAACCCGAAGGAATTACAGCCTGTTCGTAACGACCAGTCAGGATATCCACCTGCCCAATGGAGATATTTATATCAAAAAGCACATGGATGGAGTGATTTTTGCTGGCGAGGTTGATATCCGGGTCATTGAAGAGTTTCGTAAACAGAGCATTCCGGTAGTGTTGGTAAACAACTATTTGGATATGGATGGCTTAGTGTGCATTTCGGCAGATCACTATGGCGGTGCTGTGCAGGCTACGGAATATCTTTGCAAGCTGGGACATTGTAAAATCGGCCTGTTGTCCGGCCGGTTTTCACCACAAGTTAGTGAAGCTCGTATAGAGGGCTTCGTTAAAACTCTTGCTAAGTATGATATTCCCGTTGATGATCGTTTTATTGCTGATATTGAGCCGGCGCTGGAAGATGGCGAGGAAATCATGACCCGGATGCTGCGGGAGGTGGATCGCCCCACAGCTTTTTTCTGCACCAATGACACCATTGCCGCAGGCGCCATGAAGGCAGTTACCCGGGCAGGGCTGAGAGTGCCGGAAGATATAGCGATCATAGGGTTTGATGACAGCTATATCAGCCGTGTGGTGGAACCCGAGTTGACCACTGTTCGAATTGATGCTGCTAAGATGGGATGCCTTGCCATGCAAACGTTATTTGACTTAATTGCGGGGATGCCGGTAGAAAAGGCGCATATTCAAATTCCTACGGAGCTTATAGTGCGGGGAACCGCTTGATGCTATGTAGAAATTTGACACGCTCCTGATAGAGCGTTTTAAATGGTGAAGTCAAAGTGCGGAAGGATGTGATGCCATGTGTGTTACAGTCATCAATGTCGGTTACGGAGACGCAATCCTCTTTCAGTTAAAGAATGGGTATACTGCACTGCTGGATGGAGGAAGTGCCCTGGAGTCAGAATTTGAAGGCGATTCTTATCGCATTCGGTCAGCAGATTATCTTGCCAGACAGCAGATTGAGCATTTGAAT
The DNA here is from genome assembly GCF_000469445.2 of Oscillibacter sp. KLE 1745. Classification (NCBI taxonomy): domain Bacteria; kingdom Bacillati; phylum Bacillota; class Clostridia; order Eubacteriales; family Oscillospiraceae; genus Oscillibacter; species Oscillibacter sp. KLE 1745. The sequence continues at coordinate 7,024 of NZ_KI271687.1, forward strand.
GCTGTGATTATTTCGCATATCCATGAAGATCATGTATGCGGGCTGGAGGCGGTATTACAGCAGACAGTGGTAGATCATCTCTATGTTCCGTACCCGGTAGAGCCTTTCTTAAAAGGCTGTGAACTGACTCCAGCCAGTAACGCTCCCCGCAGTGTACCGCTATATGTTGCGGCCTTGAATGCGTATCGGAGGATTTTGCTTCATGCGAAGGAAAAAGGCATTCCTGTTACCGTGTTGAAAGCAGGACAGGTACTGAAATTTGGAATAGACACGAAGATGCGGATACTGGCACCCAAAAGCTGTGTTGTAGATGCATATATGGAGATCGTGGAACGGGCATACAGTCTTGAGGCGGATACAAATGCCGTGACTGAGTGCCTGATCCGGTTGGACGCTACATCCAATCACACCAGTATGCTGTTGCGCTTCGAACTGGGAGACATCGTTTTTCTCAGCGCGGCGGATAGCTGTCCATCTGAATGGGATGAGGTGCCTGAAATTTTTTTCAAAAATGTAAACGTTCTCAAATTGCCACATCATGGACAAATAGATTCAATTTCGGAATCTTTTATGAAAAATATGCCGTTGGAGTATATTATTACGACCTCGGCATCTGATAGACGGTATCATAGCGCGAATCAGGCGGTATATCAGAAGCTGGCCGCAATCTTTCCGGCGGAGCATCCACCACACTTTTTGTTTTCGGATGAGCGAGAGTATCCGCCTTATTTCTCACAGCCCGAAGGCTTTCAGGCTATCAAACTTGTAATGGATTCCGGGACGGTTATACCGGAGTTTATTAGAATTCAATGAAAAGAGGAGAGAAAACAATGAAAAAACTCATGTCGCTGGTCCTCGCACTCGCTATGATTCTGAGTTTGGCTGCCTGCGGCGGCAAAACCACGGGAACGTCACCTGACAGCGCAGGCGATTCCCAGCAGGAAACTCCCGCGACTTCGGACGGCGCTTTCCCTGAAAAGCAGATCACTATTATTATGCCCTGGAGCCTTGGCGGCGGACCCGATACCATTGCCCGCCAGGTTGCCTCCTATGGTGAGAAGTATCTGGGTGTGCCCGTGATTGTGGAAAACCATACCGGTGGTTCCGGAACTATCGCCATGAACGATGCATTGCAGGCGGAGGATGACGGTTATACCATGGTGGTTGCCAACGGCCCCTTGTTCTCACTGACTCCCAGCTTCATTAATGTCAACTACACACTGGATGATATTACGCCTCTGATTGGTATGCGTATCACGGAGTTCGTTGTTCTGACTAACTCTAAGAGCGGCATCACCAATATCGACGAGCTGAAAGCCTATGCCGCAGAGGGGAACACAATCAAGTACGCTACCACAGGCGGCCCTGGCAACGACAGCTATACTATGATTTCCGTCCTGTTCAAGTTATTGGACATCCCCGCTGAGCCTGTTCCCTACGACGGCGGCCAGGAGGCCATCAATGCGTTGGTGGGCGGCCATGTTGACGTGGCTATCGGTTCTCCCCCGACTTACCGCGATTATGTGATCAACGGCGAATTGAACTGCCTGGGAACCTTCATTCCCGAGGGGCTGGACGTGGAAGGCATTGGCCACATCAGTTCCTTTAGGGATCAGGGAGTCGACGTGGACTTCACCGGTATGGACTACTTTGCGGTCCGCTCCTCTGTGGATGACAGCAAGAAGGAAGTTTTGACCAACTTCATTGCGGAGGTTTATGCTGATCCCGAGTTCCAGGAATTTATGAAAGGCATGGGCATGGAAGCCTGGGAGGCCACTGAGAGCGAGATCGTTGATATGGTAGAAGCTCAGACCGAGGCGATGACCGAGTATATTCCTCTGGTGCAGTGACACTCTGCGGTGCCCCATATCGCCGAGATATGGGGCACCCATTTTAAAAAGAGGTATTGAATTATGAAAATCAGATATAACAGAGAAATAATATCGGGCGCTATTTTTGTGGTTCTGAGCGCAGTGCTGTGGTTCCTGATTCCCGTACAGGTCCAGACGCTGGAGAAAACGCCAATCAACGCACAGACCTTCCCCCGTATCGCCATTGGTGGTATGTTCCTCTGCTCTGTCGGTCTGCTGCTGGAGGGGATCTTCGTCCGGGAGAAGCAGGAGTTGTATGTGACGAAAGAGAGTTTTCGCTCCAATGCCTTTAAAAAAGAAATGCGTTCCGTAGTGTTCGCATTGCTTTTGATCGCCTACTGTTTCCTGATTGGACATCTGGGCTATATTGTCTCCACAATCCTGCTGGTACTGGCGGTCATGATGTTCTATAAAGCCAGAAAGTGGTACTACTATGCGATTCCTCTGGGGATGGTGGGCATCGTGTACTACGTATTCAAGGTGCTTCTTCATATTTCCCTGCCCTGATCGAAAAGGAGAATACTTATGGAACAATTTTTAGGCGGACTGCAAGTTCTGCTGCAGTGGCAGAACTTTTTGATTATTCCGGTGGGGCTGGCAATCGGCATTATTGTGGGTGCTATCCCCGGACTGACCTCCGATTTAGGTCTCATCCTTTGTATACCCTTGACCTATGGCATGGATCCCACGATGGCTATTTTAATGCTGCTGGCCATCTACTGCGGCGGTACCTACGGCGGTTCCATCACTGCGATTCTCATCAACACCCCGGGTACCTCGGCCAATGCGGCAACGCTGTTTGACGGTTATCCCATGACCCAAAGAGGACAAGCGTTCAAGGCACTGCAAATGGCACTGTACGCATCAACCATCGGTGGCCTTATAAGCGCATTTGCCCTACTGTTTCTGGCTCCCCAGATCGCAAAAATCACACTGCTGTTTGGCCCTGCCGAATATTTTGCTTTGGCAGTTTTTGGACTATCCGTGATTGCGGGCGTCTCTAACAACAGTATTTTCAAGGGACTGATCGGCGCTTGCATCGGCTTGTTCATGGCTACCATCGGCATGGACAATATCAGCGGCACCGCCCGCTTTACCTTTGGAAGCAATCGGCTCATGAGTGGTATCGACCTGATCATCGCCCTCATTGGACTGTTTGCTATCTCTGAGATTATGATGAAGTCCCAGTATGATCCAAGGACCGACCACAAGACTATCAGTTCTTCAGCCATCACCAGAGATAAAATCACGAAGGACGAGTATCGGCGATGCCGCAAACCAATCGGCATTGGCTCCCTGATCGGTGTCATTATCGGCGCAACCCCTGGAACTGGCGGTGGTTTGGCGGCGTTCATCTCTTATAACCAGGTGAAGCAGTCCTCCAGCCATCCCGAGACTTTTGGCCACGGCGAGATCGAGGGTGTGGCCGCCTCCGAGTCCGCCAACAATGGCGCCTGCGGCGCAACGATGATCCCCATGCTGACGCTGGGGGTCCCAGGGGACGGCGCCACCGCTATCTTGATGGGTGCATTCATGATCCACGGCATGATCCCCGGCCCCACGCTGTTCGAAGAGCAGGGCAATATTCTATATGCCATTATGCTGGGCCTGATCGTGGTCAATGTGTTTATGTATATTCTGGGCAGTGGCTTTACCCGTTTTTACGCGCATATCACCCGTATTCCCTACGAGATTTTGGCGGCTATTGTATTGACCTTTTGCATTGCGGGTGCGTATTCCACCAATAACCGGATGTATGATATCTACATTATCCTGATCTTCGGCATTGTAGCGTATTTCCTGCGCCGGATGGATTTTCAGTTGGTTCCCATTTTGCTCGGCATTGTGCTGGGGCCTTTGGCTGAGAAAAACTTCCGCCGGGCACTGGTGCTGTCTGACGGGAGTCTAGACATTTTCTTTACCCGTCCTATCAGCTGTGCCTTTATCTTGATTGCTGTAGGTTCTATTTTGCTGTTTGCCTGGAAAAATCACAAGGCAAAGGTAAAAAACACACAGAAATAATACAGATCTGCGCAAGTACTGAGACATCTCCTTATTTGAGCATTGCCAAATTCATACAATTTGAAGAGCGACGGTGTTTGAGATGAAGAAAATTTTGAAAAGGCTTTTCTGCTTGGCTATCGCTGTTGTGATGTTAATGAGTACTGCGGGGGCAGAAGGAACCTCCACTTATATGGCTTACCGGTCAAATGCCGTTACAATATCAGCAGCTGACGGACTTGGCATCGTAAGTGGAACATTCGTAATAAAGGATCTCAGTATTACAAACGGGCAAGATCCTGATGGTCGCAACTATGTTGGACAGGTGCATACACTTGAAAATGGGGAATTTACATTCAGCGTTGGGCGCAGTGCCTCTGAAAGCGTTGCATCATGGTTCAATTCAAAGATCTCAGGATATAATGATCCTTCTGTGAACGGAGATAGAACAACATTTGACCAGACTGCTGATGATTTGAATTTTGCCTTTGTCGGTGATTTGAATTTGGTTGTGGATACTGCCGATGATCCGCAGGGTCTAAGTGTTACATTTCCTGATGTTGTTATTGCTCAGGGGAGCACCTTGTTTAGAAATAATTGGTGGTTTGGTCAACGCTCTGGCCAGCATACAAGAGATAGTGACGGCCCCGACACTGTATTGGCAATTGGAAGTACGACAGAGGGAAGAACAGTTTATGCATCGTTTTTGAGAGGCGGCAACGAGGTTAATGAGATTTCTCTGGAAGCCATTCACGTGGTAGAAGCTGCTGCGGATAGTGCGAATAAAGTTGTCGATGTTAAAAATAAATTTGCTGCGCTTCCGATTGACGGCGTTCAAAGCAATTTGGAAGGTTTCCCCGGCAGCTATGACCCTACCGTAAATCATATCCAGGGATATGCGCAGTATGATAGTTGCGATCATACTCGATATTCTATTCTGACGCATAGTGTAGGAACTGCGCCCTATGCGCATATTGTCGCCGGCCCCAAAACGGGCAGTGACAAGTGGGGGTTCAAAACATACCTTCAGAATTGGAAACATCCTGGTGGCGTTCAAGTAATGGGAGATTATCTGTTGGTTCCCTCTGAACAAGATGCTTCCGCGCATATAGCTTTATATGATTTGCGTTCATTGGCCGTAAAAGAACTAAGAAGAGTTGAGACATTTGACTTAGCTGTAAGCCATAAGGCTGGTGCTTTGGGGATTACTTCTTATGAGGATAAAAACGGCATTGAGTATTACGTGATGATAGTTGCCCATTTAGATGGCGAGAATACTGTGTACCATGTCTATCGTGCATTGGCATCAAATGGCATTGAAAACGCCCGGTTCTCCGAAGTTGGAAGTTTTGAATCTGATAAGGACTTTCAAGGTTTTGGCTTGATTACTGAGGATGGGACAAATGATATTTATATGATAGGGCTTTGGTCGCCAAGCGAGGGTGTGACATTTGCGGATTATGCATACCTGTACCAGTTGAATACGGAAACATGGACCATTGGAGAAGCACTTCAGCAGATTCACATGGTCAGTGTTGGAGGAATGGCTGGTATGATGGGAGTTCATTTCCGTTATGGCGCAAATGTATATGTTGCAGACGATGGTACGCTAACTTTATCCGCTACAGAGCGGAACTCGGTTTTGGGCAGCTCTTTGGCAACAAATGATTGGATTCCTGCAATCGTAAACTAATATTTGACGATATCGTTATGTGAGGAAAGGGAACGGGCTGTGATCCGTTCCCTTTCTCCACAGTGAATATTCTATTGATAAACCGCATGATGGTGGATATCTTGTTTTGACTGACAATGAATAAACCAAAGCTGACCCGTAGTGCATAGCTGGGGGAGAACTACGGCGAATTGGCTCAAAGACATCTTCTTCGGTTTTTTAAGCAGTTGCGCTAAAGCTTGCATGAAGCAATCTTTCCTGTTCCTTTATGTAAATGCATGGCGTCGAGAAGGTGTCATCTCCCCCATAAAACAGACTGCATTTCGCAAGAGCCGATTGGAACGTCTCCTGACCGGCACGCTGGCAGATCTTCTGTTTATTCTCTTAAAAGATTTCTGCTGTGATTTGCTTTTCGGCTCTGCCGGGCGGGGCTTTAGAAGTTTTTGGCTTTCCGGCCCTTTAGAGTGAGCAGCAAACAAGAAACCGTCAAGCCTCTTTTGATGCTTGGCGGTTTCCTGTTTGACGCTTATATTGCTATAACAAATTTCAGGGAGGTGTCACGAATTTTGAGAACTTCAATCAAGCGGGAATGAGTCGCTTTTCGAGTTTAGAAGTGATCCGCCATGTCCTCACCCGAAAACATCTTAAAGGGAATCCGAGTTTTTAGGATCTGATCGGCTGCAATTTACAGCATACCGGCCATCACACCGGCCACCAAAATAGAGACCATTGCGGCCATACCGCCCACTACCAGGCGAGGCATGACCCGGCTCATCAGAAAGGCCTTTTCATCCTCATCCTCCGCCACAGCATTGCATACCTCCACAGAGATTAGGTAAGTGGAGGGGAACCCCAGCATCTGGCAGAAGCCTACGCCGAAGGCCATGGACTTATCCCCCAGAATCTTCCACACCGGCAGGACTTTCATCATAACAAAGATGGAAAGTACCGACACCGCGAACACAACCACCAGCGGGAGGATCAGGTCGATGAGGTCGGATATGGAGATGTTGGCCAGGGCGGGAATGATGGCAGCGAACACCACCATGTTGATAAAACCGCTGGCTTGGGCTTTCTGGAGGAGGTTCTTGGGCACCACACCCAGCTGGGTGAAGATCACGCCCAACACCAGCCCCAGGATGGCGTAGTTGATGTGGGTCAGCTCACCCAGCCATACAGAGAGCAGGCCGCCGACTACTGCCAGCAAAATGCACACATTGCTGGAATAAAAGCCGTCAAATTTCTCGGCCAATGTTATCCTCTTGGACGCTGTCTTTGCCTCGCTGTTCCGATTCTCGGATTTGCCCGCGGCGGCCATAAACTCGTCCAGGGTGCCGCTGGATTTGGCCTTCCGGTATTCGCCGATCAGGCCCTGGGCATAGCGGAGACTGGCGCTGGAGGCAAAGGGCGTACCCACGAACTTCTGCACGGCGAAGGTAATGGCAGCCAGCGCGGCGGCCAGAGGATAGCCAGCCTTGGTGGCAGCCTCCGTCATGATCTGCGTTGCGGGCAGAGCGCCGTTGACTACCGGGATGGCGCTGAGGGCCATCTCCTTGCCGATGATAGGGATGGTCAGTGAGACGCCGATGATTACCGCCAGCATACCGAACCAGCAAGTGACCACAGTCCGCCACTCATCCATGAACTGGCGCAGGTTAATCATGGACCCCATAGCGAAGAGCAGCATTGGCACGCTCCAGCTGGAAGCGGCGCTGAGACCGGCCTTTTCGATGATGTCGGCGGGCAATACGCCGGCGACGAACAGGACCAGGAACAGCATCAGCGTGGCGAACACCGAGGAGATCCGGGCTTTGGTCAGCTTGGCCACTACGTCGCCGACAGCGAAGAGAACCATCACCACTGCGAACCACAGCAACATATCAAACACTTGTCATTCATCCTTTCTCTATCTGTTTATTGAAAGGGCCGCCCGGCGCAGCCTTTTAGAGATACTGGTCGAACCAGTCGCACAGAGCGTTGAGCCGGATCAGACGGTTGACCGGCCGCCCGGACCGGTTGAGCTCGTGGCCCTCCTGATGAATCAGGACCACCTTGGAAGGAACACCCTGCTGACGCAGACTGGTGAACATCTGCAGGGGCTCGTCCATCCAGCAGCGGTAGTCGGTGTTGGAGTGGATAAACAGGGTGGGAGTGGTGACATTGCGGACGTACTTCAGGGGAGACTTGTCCCAGAGGATCTGGCTCTCGTCCCAGATGACGCCTTTCCGCTCCAGGGCATTGAGGCCCATGTGCTCCAGCAGGAACAGATACCCCTTGTCACAGGTGGAGATGGAGGTGACAAAGTTGGAAATGCTCCGCATGGCACAGGCAGCCTTGAACCGCTGGGTGTGGCCGATGATCCAGTTGGTCATGTAGCCGCCATAGGACCCGCCGCACACGCCCAACCGATCCGCGTCCACGTCCGGATAACGGCGAAGCACCTCATCGGTGAAGTCCATCAGATCCTGGTAATCGATGGTGCCCCACCGACCTACCAGATCGAAGTAATCCTGCCCCCGACCGTCGCTGCCGTGGGGATTTGTATAGAACACGAACCGACCGCCAGCGGCCAGCAGCTGCATCTCATGGTAGTACTGGGAACCGTAGGCCGCCTTGGGGCCGCCGTGAATGTTCAATACGCCGGGATACTTCTTCCCCGGCTCGTATCCGGAGGGGCGGATGACCCAGCCATCCACCTCCTGACCGTCCCGGCTGCGGAACGTGATGTGCTCCGGACGTGAGATCTGGCGGGTCTCCAGAAAGGCGTCGTGGAATTGGGTGAGCCTCTCCGGTTCCCCGCCGGAGAGGGGCTGGCGGTACAGCTCCTGAGGCCGGTGATCCCGGAAAGCTGCCAGATAGGCGTTCTCTCCAATGATATCAAAGCAGGCAATCCCCTCATAGGAGGCCACAGGAGCAAAGTTCCCCGCCTTGTCGAAGCGCAGCAGGGCGGTGACGTCGCGCTGGAGACGGACGGCATAGAGACTGTCTCCCTGGACGGCACAGACCTTGCCGCCGCCCAAAGACATATCCCCGATGGCGGAGGTACCCAAAAAACCGTCCGGGGCGCAGAAGGTCCGGCAGTCCCCGGTGGCCGGATTCAGCAGATAGAGCTTGGGGCTTCGGGAGACGCTGGTGTGTGGGTCGCCGCCCTCGAACCAGATATCCGTGCCCCACCAGCCCACCTGGGTGATCCGATATTTCCCATCGGGGACCAGTGACCGGGTTTGGCCGGTGGCCAGATCGTAGAGCATCAGCTGCCGGTAGTCAGGCCGGATTCCCTCAAAGCTCACACCCCAATAGAGGATCCGAGAGCCTTCCGGAGAGACTGCCGCTCCTTCCATGTCATAGGTGGGAGGGGTGATCTGGTTTACGGAGCCGTCGGCAGGATCGAAAATCCATCCGCTCATCCGGGTGCCGTTAATCATCCCCAGACCGTCGGCCCAGAAGGGCAGTTCGTCAAAAACCGTGTAGTCACGGCCGGGCTGAGGCTGGTCCGCAGGCAGGTCCTCCGGAGACGTCATGGGCCGCCGGGTCAGGATGAACCATCTCCCGTCGGGCAGGGGGTGAAACTGCTTTACCGACAGGGGAATGGTGAAAGCCCGTTCCGCCTCGCCGCCCCGGATGTCCAGCCGGTAAAAGGCGGTTTTGCCAGGCTGATCCCCGGTCCGGCAGGAGGGGAAAATCAGCGTAGTGGCATCCAGCCAGCGGAAAGCGGCCTCGTCACCGTTGCCGGTCAGGGGGCGAACGGCGCCGGTTGCGGTGTCCAGCAGATGGATGCAGGCGTAATAGCCTTTTCCATCATCTCTGGCCCGGCGGGACACAAAAGCTGCGTGAGCCCCGCCGGGAGCTGCCGCCACCTCGGAGAGGAACCGGTATGCGTACAAGTCATCTGCTTTGATGCGTTCCATAATTATGCCTCCTGTTTATTGAGATACCGCTGGTACCAGCGGAGCATTTCCACCAGCCGCTGGAGCCGCTGGCGAGGCCGGCCGGAACGGGAGAGTTCGTGGTTTTCCCCTGGGAAAAGACACAGCCGGGAGGGAACTCCCCGCAGCTGGAGAGCGGTGAACATCTGGATCGCTTCCAGTTTCCAGCAGCGATAGTCCTCCTCACCGTGGAGGAACAATGTGGGCGTGGTCACATGATCGGCATAGCGAAGAGGGGACTGCTGCCACTGGAGATCCCGATCCTCCCGGTGGGAAGCGCCGGTTTGCCCCTTGGCGAAGTAGTAGCCGATGTCCGCCGTGCCCTCCATCCCGGTCCAGTTTGCGATGGACCGCTGGGAGCAGGCTGCCTGGAACCGGTCCGTGTGGCCGATGATCCAGTTGGTCATGAAACCGCCATAGGACCCGCCGCCAACGCCCAAACGGGTGGAATCGATGTCCGGCCAGCGGGCCAGGGCTCCGTCCAAGAAAGCCATGATATCCTGATAGTCGATGGTCCCGAACCGGCCCCGGATATCGGCAAAGTCATTTCCACGGCCCTCGCTTCCCCGGGGGTTGCAGAACAGAACGAAGTATCCGGCTCCCGCCAGGACCTGCATCTCGTGAAAGAACACCGAGCCGTAGCTCAGGCGGGGCCCGCCATGGATGGTCAAAATGGCTGGGTATTTTTTGCCGGGAACGTAGGCCACCGGCGGGAGTACCCACCCCTGGACCGGCAGCGGACCTCCGGTATCCACCTCCAGCGGCTGGGGCGTGGAGACGGCGCAGCGGTCATAGATCCCGTCGTTGGCGTGGGTCAGACGGATCTCCCGGCCATGCTCCAGAGTGTAGATCTCTCCGATCCGGTTTTCCCGAAACGCCAGGTACACCAGCCGGTCTGCCGCGGCATCCAAATACTCCACACTGCCCGGCCCGGTGAGGGGGCGGGCCTCGCCGGAGGTCAGATCCAAAGCCTCAATCCGGCTGTCCCGGTCCACGGTGGAGAGGAAATAGAGCGTGTCTCCGCAGACGCGCCAGGTCTCTCCGGCACCAAGGCGGCTGTCGGTGGCCACGGTGTTGCCCACACAATGATGGCTGTGGCGGAGGAGCAGCTCTGGTTCTCCTCCGGAGAGAGGGATGGTGTAGAAATCGCCATTTTCCCCATTTCCATAGCCAAGCCCGTCGGTAAGACAGAGAACCGCCTGGTCCCGCCAAAGGGCAAAGAGCTTCACCAGATACCGGTCCTGTTCCAGGAGGCACCGGGTCTCCCCACTGGCCGCGTCCCAGATAAAAACACCGTGGCGCAGAGTCTGGACATCCGTGAAGCGATGGCCGGTATAGAGGATCCGGCCATCTTCCACGGTAAAGCCTGTAACCTTGAAGGGCGGCGCGGTGAGGGGGGTGGTTACGCCGGACGCAGGGTCGTGGATATACAACTGGGACCGCTGCCCGCTGGTGAGGCCCAGGCCGTTGGCCCAGAAGGGAATGTCCTCCAGCACATCATAGGTGCGGTTTTTGTATTCCTCCAGGGCCGAAGCTTCCTCCGGGGGACTCAGACTGTCCAGATTTGGGCGGTTCATGTCCACGGTGGCGGTGAAAACGAACCGCCCGTCCGTTAAGCGCCGGGCCCTGCCCGCCCGCATGGGGACGGTGAACAGGGTCTGCGCCTCGCCGCCATCCACCGGCAGCGCGTAATATGTAGTGGTATCCTGAGAAGCGGAACCGGCTGTGCCTCGCATCCCGGAAAAGAGGATGGTCCGGTTATCCATCCAAGAAAAAGCCCGCACCGGACTCAGGGAGCTGAGGGGACGGTCCGCCCCCGTACTGTGGTCATAGACCCACAGCCGGGCGTCATAGCCATTGGAGGCCAAATTCGCCTGCTGGCGGATATAGGCGGTGTACCGACCGTCCGGCGAGAGACCCAGGTCGCTGAGATATCGGAATTGCAGGAATGTTTCGCAGATCATAGGCTCCATCATATTCACTCCATTTCGTCATTGACTACAAATTTCATCCTGTACCAGCGGCACCGCAGATGTGTCCTGCTGCCGGGAGAGGCGGCGTCTGGAAACTGGAAATAGCATCCTGATTTTAATTATTTATTTTTAATTAAAAATAAATAATTAAAAAATGGCCCCATCCTTACAACCGGCGAAGCACACCTTCGATATGCTGCTGTAAACAGTGCTGGGCCCTCGTGATATCTCCGGAACGGATGGACTCTACTAGGCGAACGTGATCTCTGGCTGTGCCGCTAAAGTCCCGGAGCCGCAAAGGGCAAAGCAGATAGTTGGACACTAGAAAGCGCCCCTGTACCCGGTCATACGTCTCCAGCAGAATCCTGTTCCCTGACGCTTCTACAAGCAACCGATGAAAGCGGCGGTCCAACATGGCGAATTCTTTTGGAGAAAAAGAACTGCCGGTGAGGCGGACACCCTCTTCACTGTAACGATTCAATTGGGCTAATACGGTTTCTGCCGACAGCCCAAGGCCGGACATAAACCGCTCCAGCGCATGTCCCTCTACCATTTGACGGACTTCACACATCTGGCGCACATGCTCCTGGTCATACTCCGGCACATAGATGCGGCCATTACCCATGATCTGAAGGATCCCGTCATTGGCCAGTAATTTAACGGCCTGAACCACCGGCGTTCGGCTGACCTCGAAGCGATGAGCCAGTTCGTCCAAGGTCAGGTTTTGTCCCATCTCATAATCACCATTAATGAGGCTCTCAACAATATGCTCATACAAAATTTCGTCCAGGCTGTTCTTTACTTTCATGGAATTCTTCCTCCAGTTAAAATAAGTGTAATCGAGAACAGAGAAAAAAACAATAGGGAATAGAAGTGTCATTTATTGGGCGGCGAAAATTCATGATAAATTCACAAGGGGTTACAAGAAATTATTGTTAAAAATGCCAACAAGATGCTATATGCGTTTGTTTCTGATTCTTATATCTACCATCTCGCTTCACATTAGATAGGCCTTATCAAATATCCTATCCAGCCAGCAGCCAGTGTGATGAGGATGACCACAACATCCCCGCCGGGAAATTGTGCGAGGGAAGAGAAGGTGTCAGTCCAAACAGCATCAAAATCCATGCCAATACAAATGGAACGCTGTATAGCATCAGCGCAGCTTTTCCGACCTTTGCAAAAGGACGATACAACAAGTTCAGCTTCCTTTCCGGCAGCGCCGCCGCCAGCAGAACCTTGCTCCCGCCTGTCCCGATCAGCATTCCAATCACGGCCCCCCGGACGGCATCCAATGCCAGCAGCCTGACAGCCGCGGGGGTAATTTTTCGTGTTGCCTTTTGATTCATGGGGACATCCTTGGTTTTTATCCCCTCTTGTTATCGGCGGCATTGTAGCATGAATGAAGAGCGATAGGCTGGATTTTGGCCCCAGATGTGCGTCCTCGGCTTTAAATGCGAGTTAGTCCTATGCGTTCAGGACAAATTGCATTTATTCAGGACAAAACCTTTCAATCTGATATACTGTGGGAAAAGATGGACAAGAAAGGATTCCGCCTATGGTAGCGATCATTCTTTGCGACGACGATCCCTTCACATTGCAGCTTCTGTCCGAGCTGCTGGAACGGGCGATCCGGCAAAGCAAAGCAGAGGCCAACTTGTCTGTCTGGCCTCTGCTGGTCAGGAGCCGCTCCAGTTTATCCGCAGCGGTGGAAGCTATCTCTATTTTCTCGATTATGACCTGGGAAGGGATTCCCCCCAACGGCGTGGACCTTGTCCGGCAGATCTACCACACGGACCCCGGCGGGAAAATCGGCTTTGTTACCGGCCATGGGGAGAAGGGCATGGATATTCTGCGTAGCGGCGTGCGGCCCTTTGGGTTTATTGAAAATGTGTGGATCAGAATGAGATGGTTCGGGAGTATATTCGATATTTGAAAATGGCGGTGCCGGAGCAGCAAAACAGCGCGGACGGGGACACCGTCGAACTGCCCATCGGGATCGATGAAACGGTACGGCTGCCGGTTTCTGAGATATTGTATGTGGATTCCGTCAAAACAGTGGCCCATTCTATTTGCTGTCATTTGACGGGTCAGGGGGTGACTGCGCGGGAGACGATCGAACACGCCCAGGAACAGCTGGAAGATCAGGTTATCCGCTGCCGTTGCTCTGTTTTAGTAAGGGACATTGCCGCCGCTGGGCAGTTCAGCGTTTGCGATAAAATAATTTTTAAGACGCAGTGATAAAGGGGCTGTATATATACGCGCAAGATAGAACAGAATTTGTGAAGACAGCGCCTTTGCGTTCCTGTAACCTTGGTCCGTGGAGATCGGAATTTACGAAAAAATACAGGAATTGTTCAGGATGCCGTTACAGCTGTTGACATTGATGATGAGCGAACCGCTCTGGTGCTTGTCAGTCTTACTCCTGACGGGAATATTTGCACAGAAAGAACTTATTATGCGATGATTTGCGAGATTGATGCGACGGCATGTAAAGTTACATTTCATGTTACTGACGACGTAGCGTAGCCCTCAATCAAATCCTGGTTTACGATTGAACCCTATGGGCCGCAGAGTGCTTGCGGCTCCATTCTGTTTAAAACCGGGTATGAAATTGCGGCATTAAAACGCATAGTCCGGCGAATAGAGTATGAAGAAGCCAGGGAACGGTGATCTTTTCAGATTGCTGCACCCTGGCTTTTTGTTGTCAATTGAAATTCAAAACCGGGATTTCAATTTTTGTAATATAGTCCTCGATTCTGTCGATCACCAGTTCATTGATCCCAATCTCATAGGCATAGCCGGAGAACTGTAAATGGTGCTGCTCTGCGTAGCGGAGGATCGCTTCATAGCGGGCAGGCAGCCTGTCCCAATTCCCAATGCAGAATGCCCGCAAATAGACCCCGCCGGGGCGCCTGTGGAGTCCCATCCTGTTCTGCGTGTCCGGCAGTTCGATAAACAGCTTGGAGTAGTCCTCAAACCTCCGGGCCAGGAGGTTTTCCACCGGGAGCATGGAGCCGTAGGGAGTCTGGTACATACGCGGAAGCTGATATTTCTTGGTCTGCTCAAGAATCAGCTCGATCTCCTCCTCCAGGGACTTTTCCGGTGATGTTTGCACCGTCGCCAGATACTGCGGTTCCCGCTCAATGAGGGAGATCTCGGAGAGGTCCAGGTCCAAAAGTTCGGTCATCTCCTGGCGGCGGCTGCACAGTTTTGACCGGACGGCCTTCAGCCCCTGGATCGTCCGGTCCAGTTCTGAGATTTTATCCCGAAGCAGGTCCGCCATGCTCCCAGCGGACCTGTTTTTCATAAATTCCTGAATATCCCGGATGGGCACGTTCATGTCCCGGAGCAGCAGGATCACCTCCAGCTCCGTACTCTGGTAATAGCTGTATAGCCGGTACCCATTTTCTTCGTGGATAAACGCAGGCTTGAACAGCCCGATCTCATCATACCACATGAGTGTCTTTTTGTTGATCCCATGCAGAGCGGCAAACTGGCCGATGGTAAACAGCTTCGGTTTTTCCCGCAGCATTTTCAAAACCCCCCTTGACCGTACAGTAACTGTAGGGATTATGATACTCCATGCCGGTAACTACCACAAGAAGCAGGAGGAATTTCCGTGCAGAATGAAATTGCATACAACAGACCCGTCACCCTGACAAACATTCTTAAATTTGCAGTCCCCACCATCGCCATGAGCGTATTCATGTCCTTCTATACGATGGTGGACGGGCTGTTCGTCTCAAACCTGATCGGGACCAGCGCCCTGTCTGCCCTCAATCTGGTCTATCCCGTCATCGCGCTGGTGACGGCCATCTCCACCATGCTCGCAACCGGCGGCAGCGCGGCTATCATGAGAAAGATGGGAGAGGGAAAGCCCGATGAAGCAAAGCAGGACTTTACGTTTCTGATCCTGGTCAATGTCCTGACCGGCCTTGTGATGTGCGGGCTGGGCTATCTGTTCATGGGGAAGATCTTCGGCTCCATGTCCCTGTCCCCGGAGGTCTCCGCCTATTGCTGGGAATATCTGAGCCGTTACCTGCTGTTCACCGTCCCTATTCTTCTGATGAATAACTTCACCCTCTATATGATCGCAGCAGGCAAGGCGTCCCTTTCCCTGCTCTGCTCCGTCGCCGGCGGCGTGACCAATATCGTGCTGGACTACCTGTTTATCGCCGTTTTCCGCTGGGGGATCGGCGGGGCGGCGGTTGCCACCGGCCTGGGGTACTCCATCACAGCCATCGTGGGCCTGCTGGTGTTCTCCAACCGGAACAGTCTGCTCCATTTTGTCAGGCCGGTCTGCCGGCCCCAAACGCTCGGGAGAGCCGTCACAAACGGCTGCTCTGAAATGGCCACCGCGCTGGTCAACGGCATCATCACGCTGATGTTCAACTGGACGATGCTCAAATATGTAGGGGAGGACGGCGTTGCCGCAATCACCATCATCTCCTATGTGCTGGCCTTTGCCGGGTCCCTGTATGCCGGTTATGCCTACGGGGTGGCCCCCATGCTCAGCTTTTATTACGGGGAACAGAACCATGAGAAGCTCAGGAAGCTGGTCCGCACCAGCCTGAAAATCATCGGCGCGATCGCGGCGGCCACCGTGCTCGTCTCTCTGGCTGTCACAGAGCCGCTGGTGTCCATCTTCGCCCGGCCCGGAACACCTGTCTATGACCTGGCTGTGGCAGGAAACCGGATCTGTTCCCTGGCCCTGCTCTTTGTGGGCTTCAACATTTTTGCAAGCGGGATGTTCACCGCGCTTTCCAATGGGCTCATTTCGGCAGTGCTGGCGTTTTCCCGCACCTTTGTCTTTACACTGATCGCCATGCTGGTCCTCCCGGTCATTCTGGGCGTCACCGGGATCTGGCTGGCGACACCGGCCGCGGAGCTGGCGGCAGTCGTCCTGTCCGCCGTCATGCTCCTGAAATACCGGCGGCGCTACTGCTATTGATTCCAGGGGGGAGTATTTTGAAGTTGGTGATTCTGCTGGCCGTAATCGCGGGAAAATGGCTTCTGTGCCTGTGGAGCGGCCTGGGCCTGGTTTTTCTGCTCTTTTGGCTGAAAGGGAAGCAGTTCAGGGGTAATAGCGAAAAATGGGACGATTTCTTTCTTGCGCTGCCGCCGCAAAAGGTGGAGCAGTATGCGATTGGTATTTATCTGGCCGCCGCGCTGCTCTCGTCCGGCATCAGCTATTGTGTCCTGAAATGGGCGGGCTTCCAGCACAGTCTTTTGATCGCAGGTGCGCTGTTTGTGGTCGGAGCCTTGATTACAGAGTACCGGTGGTTCACAAAAAAGCGGGACTATGTGCTGAAGCGGTATCAGGAGATCCCGCAGACGATTTTGGAAAGAAGAAATGGAGAAAACAAAATGGATGGACAGATCGTATTGAGAGAATACCAGACATCAGACCGCCCGGCTTTGATCGGGATCATCCGGGAGACGTGGCAGTATGACAAGTTTGCCTCCCCCAAGACGGCGCAGAAGCTGGCGCGGGCCTATCTGGACAGCTGCCTCACCAATCAGACCTTTACCCAGGTCGCGCTGGTGGATGAAGTCCCGGTGGGGATTATCATGGTCAAAGACCGCAGGGAGAAGAGATGCCCGTTCCGCCTCAGACTGCGGATGCTCCTCTCCGTGGCGTCGCTGTTCCTGTCCAAAGAGGGGCGTATGGTCACCAGGTTCTTTTCCGGCGTGGAAGAAATCGACCGGCAGCTTCTCCAGGACACCCAGACCGAGTACCAGGGAGAGATTGCCTTCTTTGCGGTCAATTCCAGATACCGGGGCATCGGCCTGGGGAAGAAGCTGTTTGATGCCGCGCGGGATTACATGAGGAACCGGCGGATCCGCAATTTCTTCCTGTTCACAGACACCACCTGCAATTACCCGTTTTATGAGCGCCGGGGCATGGAGCGCCGCGGGGAGCGCGTCCACACCTTTGCGGCAAAGGGAAAATCCGGGACCCTGACCATGTTTATTTACGATTCCTTCACAGAATGTTAAGACAGTTTCTGTCGTTTTCCCCTTCACGTGTGATAAAATGCCTTTCACGGCTCAACGATAAAGAGGTGTCTTTTACGAAATCCAGACAGCGTATTCTCTTCCTGACCGCAGCGGGGCTTCTGATTGTCGGAGGTGGATGGTTCCTATACTCCACCGGCTTTTTCCAGGCGGCGTCCTCTCAGGAATCCCTGCGGGCCTACATTGACGACTTTGCGCCATACTCCCACCTGTGTTTTTTCCTGCTCCAATTTCTCTCTGTCGTGCTGGCTCCGATCCCCAGCAATATTACCGCTGCCGCGGGCGGTGTTCTCTTTGGAACATGGCCTTCCTTTTTCCTCACCTTCGCCGCAGTAGTCGCCGGTTCCCTGCTGTTGTTCTGGTTGGCCCGGGTGCTGGGCCGGGACTTTGCCGGGCGTTTTGTCAGCCGGAGGCTGTCTGAAAAATATCAGCAGATCCTCCAGACCAAGGCTCCGGTGTTCCTCACTCTGGCGTTCCTTTTCCCCTTTTTCCCAGACGATCTTCTGTGCATCCTGGCCGGCCTGTCCTCGCTCTCATTCCGCCGCTTTGCGGTGATCGTCCTGCTTGCCCGCCCCTGGGGACTGCTCTTTGCCAGCGCTCTGGGCGGCGCCGCCTTTCATATCTCTCCGTGGGCGATGGTTTTGATTGGTGTAGCGGGGTTAGCCCTGTTTCTTCTGGGGATGAAATATGGGGATCAGATCGAGGCGGCCATCCTGAAGCGCCTGTCCCGGCGGAAAGGCAATGATGCGGCCTGCTGATTGCGGCAGAGGTTCCGGCCTCTTTGGCTCAATGAGAATAGCGACTGTGGACAGCCCCAACAAGGCGGCCGCTTCCGGATTTCTGGCGGCGCTGTCTTGTTGGGGCGTAATCCTGCTTTGAGACAACTGGGATTGTGTTGGGCCATGGGGCGGCTTGTCTTTTATTTGAACTTCCCCTATACTATAACGATAGATATATTTTGTATGAAACGGAGAATTTGGTGATTCTTGATGAATAAAAAAGATTTGAAAATGCGGCCGGTAGGCAATGAGTATCTGGAACAATATAACGCCCTGCTGCGCTATGTATTCCAGGTGACGGATCAGGAACTCAGTTCCGTGGGCTGGCAGGAGAAGGAGATCATCCGGGCGAAATTTCCAACCATGCAGAAAGCGGACGTGATCGGCTGGTTTGACGGCGACACCCTGGTTTCCCAGGTGGCGGTCTATCCGATGCGCGTCAAGGTTTTTGGGAAGACCTATTCCATGGGCGGCCTGACGGGAGTGGGGACCTACCCGGAATACTCCAATATGGGCCTGATGCACAAGCTGCTGGAGCAGGCCCTGAAAAACATGAGGGAGAAAAAGCAGTATATCTGCTATCTCTACCCCTATTCGATCCCCTATTACCGGCGAAAGGGCTGGGAACGGATTTCGGACAAGATCTCGTATGAGATCAAGGACTATCAGCTTCCGAAAAACCACCAGGTCGCCGGCAGCGTGCGCCGGGTGAAGGCGGACGGCGAGGAACTGAAGGAGACCTACGCCCGCTTTGCCGAGCATACCCACGGAGCCATCCTCCGGGATGAGCTGGCCTGGAACGAATACTGGCTCTGGGACCGGGACGATATCATGGCGGCAATCTACTATAACGAGAATGAGGAGCCGGACGGGTATATCATCTACTGGATCGAAAATGAAGTGTTCTATATCAAGGACATGATTTTCAATCATGAGGAGGCCCGCACGGGGCTGTGGAACTTTGTTTCCGCCCACTTCTCCATGATCGACCGGGTGGAGGGCAGCACCTATACGGACGAGCCGCTGGCCTTCCTGCTGGAGGACGCCAGCATCAAGGAGTCCATCTCCCCCTACTATATGGCGAGGATTGTGGATTTCCCCGCGTTCGTCGCGGACTATCCCTTCAAGGCGGACGGTACGGAGCGGGAGTGGCGCTTCTCCATGACGGACCCGATCATGGAGTGCAACCAGGGCTCGTTCCTGCTGAAGATATCAAAGGACGGCAGGGGGACGGCTGTGAAGATCTCCGAGCCGTGCGCCGACAGCATCAGCATCCAGACCATGACGACCATGCTGATGGGCTATAAGCGCCCGGACTACCTCGCCAAAATCGGGAGAATCCACGCCGGCGGGGAGACGATTGACATGCTGGAGGACGCGATTGAGCAGCAGCCACCCTATATATCCGACTATTTCTAAGGGCCGGAATATCATTTTTTCAGACTACTTCCACAAAGGCAGGTGATCCCCCGCTATGCAGAAAGTTGATTTGCTGGAGGGCTCCATTGTTCGGAGCCTGACCAGTTTAGCCCTGCCCATCATGGCCACGTCTTTGATCCAGATGGCCTACAATATGACGGACATGATATGGATCGGCCGCGTATCAGCCAATGCGGTGGCGGCGATGGGCGCCGCGGGAATGTATCTGTGGCTCGCCAACGGCCTTGCCATGATCCCGCGCCTGGGCGGGCAGGTCAAAGTGGCGCATGAGCTGGGCGCGCAAAATATAGAACGTGCGGCCTCTTATGGGCAGGCGGCATTCCATCTCGGGGCCTTGCTGGTGGTTCTGTTTACAACGCTTTGTATCACACTCAACGGGCCGCTGATCGCATTTTTCAGGCTGAACACGCCCTCTGTGATCGCGGACGCACGCACCTATCTGGTAATTGTGGCGGCCGGATTTTTCTTCTCATTCTTCAATCAGATTTTTACGGGGATGTTCACCGCTATGGGGGGAAGCGTGGTGGTTCTGCGCTCCACGGCCATCGGGCTGGTGGGGAACATCATTCTGGACCCGCTTATGATCTTTGGGATCGGCCCATTCCCGCAGATGGGCGTGGCCGGAGCCGCCACAGCCACCGTTCTGGCCCAGGCCATCGTAACAGCCATGTTCCTTCTGGCAGCCCGCCGCGAGATGACCGTTTTTCCGCAAATCCATATATTCCAGGCCAGTCAGTGGAGGGCCTGGGCGGAGATTTTGAAAATCGGTTTGCCTGTCTCCATCCAGAGCATGTTTTTCTCCGGCCTCTCCATGATCCTCGCCAGGCTTGTCGCGGGCTGGGGGGACGCCGCTATCGCGGCTCAGAAGGTCGGTTCGCAGATC
Organism: Oscillibacter sp. KLE 1745; assembly: GCF_000469445.2. Taxonomy (NCBI): domain Bacteria; kingdom Bacillati; phylum Bacillota; class Clostridia; order Eubacteriales; family Oscillospiraceae; genus Oscillibacter; species Oscillibacter sp. KLE 1745. The sequence goes on from NZ_KI271687.1 coordinate 27,590, forward strand.
GAGTCCATCTCCTATACCACGGCGGAGGGATTTGCCACGGCGGTCAACGCATTTATCGCACAAAACTTCGGCGCGGGCCGGATGGAGCGCATCCGTAAGGGGTATTGGACAGCCATCGGTATGATCGTTGTCTGGAGCGGCTTCACCACACTTATGCTGGTGGCCTTTCCTGTTCCGCTGTTCCGGATATTCATTCCGGATGACCACGTGCTGCAGACCGGCGTGAGCTATCTGCGGATCATGGGTTACTCCCAGATCTTGATGTGCCTGGAGATCACCTCCTCCGGCGCGTTCCAGGGACTGGGCCGCCCAATGCCGCCCACGCTGGCCGGTATCATCGGGAACGCCGCCCGCATCCCTCTGGCTGTATTCCTCAGCGCCACGGTACTGGGGCTGGATGGGGTCTGGTGGAGCATCAGCATCTCCAGCATTGCAAAAGGCATCGTCGTGTTCACCTGGTTTGTGGTGATCCTGCGCCGTTATACACACCGGCAGGCGCAGGGAGTTGACGGACTGGAGTGACCGCCCGCAGGCTGATTTTGGGTATTGTGCCAGGATACAATGCCTCGAAAATCCACCGGCAGGAGGTTGTACGGTTGCGGCATATTGCATACCAAGCTTTTTCAAAAAGGAAATTGACCTTGCGCTGCTGGGGATCGAGAAATGGGCGGATGACCGTGCCTATTTCTGCACACCCAGAAAAGCCGGGATCATAGGCAGGGACGGAGTATCCGGAGCACTGTGCCGCCATGAGTTATACCGTTACGCTGGAACTGCCGGACGGCGCTATGACCCTTGCGGACTGCGGCGACGGGGATCGCCCCAGACAGGCGCCCTGCGCCCCGGATCAGCCGAAGGCTACTTCGTATGTAGCAGGGAGCGGGTTTATCGGCGGTGCGGATGGCCCGGCATCCGCTTTTGTTGGAGAGGAGCAGGGAAAACTTCGGATGGCCTGTTCCTTGCTTCGTTTCGGCGGAGAATGTGGAATAGCGGATGATTTTCCACGAAAAGCAGTTTGAGGACATGACTCTGGAGTGGACTCCGTCAAATGAGGCCAAGCGTTCCATATCTGGAAGATAGAATACGGCTGAGGTGCCTGCGCTGTTAGCGCCGACGTGACTTGACCAAAAGAGAGGTGGGAAAAATCCTAGACCAAAATGAGTAACTAAGTATGGGACAGGGCAGGTTTCTATATATTTTCATCCTCTGGTCAACAATTCAAGACAGCCGCTGTGGAGGTTCCCACAGCGGCTGTTCGTTATGATTGTCAACTCCGTCCCGTTCTGGCATTGGCAAACCGGTCGACTGTAAAGTTATATACATAATAGAAAAGGACGCCGAAACAACACCCGATGATGTTGTTTATAATACGGAGGATAATTGCTGATTTTACCCCAAAGATATTTGTAGCCATAAGAAGCGCGCCAAAACAGTTCAGAAGGGTTTTCCAATGATAGGCGGCGCAGAGGCCGAGCAGCAATCCTGAATAGATTCCCAGATACGAGTGGGCGGAAGCCGGAAGCAGTTGGTATACGATCCCAAATAAAACACTCCCAGCCACGACGCCGCCCAGGCGTTGAAATGCCCGTTTGTTTGGGCGCTCGCCATATTGCGATAGGACCGTCAGGCAGGCACAGCCTACCCACATGATCCGGTCTACCTGAAGTAGTTCTCCGACAAGGATTCCAAGCGATAATCCAAGCGTCACCTGAAACTGCCATTTTCCGAGGGGACCAAAGAGGGAAAAGTCTTTCACGATCTGCGAGAACGTTTTGCCGTAATCTTTCTTCCTGTGATTGATGTAGAAAATGATTCCGCACAGCAGGCATCCCAGCAGCATTTCGAATACCCGGAGCACGAGCAGATGTCCGCCAACCGGATTCCCGTATAGGAACATATAGGCAAACAGGTACAGGCCCGCCCCTCCGTATAACGGCTCGTGGCAGGCGGAGATCACGATAAAGCCGATGCTCAAGAAGTTGATCAGAAACCCCCACGCCGGATTTACGGACTGCGCAATGCAAGGGCTGAAGGTCAGCAGCACAAAGATAATAAAGAAGTTTATCAGGGAGCTTCTGAGGCAGTAGCCGAAGTCAACAAACCGGACCGTCAGCAGAATGCAAAAGATTACCACGGCGGCAGAGCTGTTTTCATCTCCAAACAGAAAGTTTAGAATAGAAATAAAAACGACTGCAAAGAGAACACAGAGGATATCCTTCACAATCAAGGCCGCAATCAATTTGTGCCGTTCAGACGGATTCGCTGCGTTTCTGATTTTCCCCTTACATACAGAGACATCTAATTGCATCGCCTGATAAAAGTTCATCTGGACCTTCCTTTCTCAGAGCATAATCCTATCATATCCGGCGGGGAAATCAAGAACGTAGCCTTTGTAAAAAAACTGTAAACAGTTCCGGCCATTGGGACTGTTAAAGCCGATCCGAATTGATGAAAACAGGCGGCGCCTTCCCTTAGCCGGAACAAATCAGAAAATTTGGGGAGTCACTGTCAACGGCGTGGGTGCAAGGGAGCGGGACAGGGTACTTACAGCTTCAGCTTCATCCGGTCCGTCTGAATGCCCCTGCCTGATTAGAACAGAGAGCTGTCGTTGTTCTGATCGGCAGGGGCGTTTTGTGTCCGAAGCCATTTCTGCGCAATGGCTTTGGACTTTTCTGAATAGGAGTCCTATGTTGCCTGCTAAATACAAACGGAGCAAAATGAAAGCGCAAAATATGAAACGGATGCGGCGGCCGGACTGTCGCTCCCTCGCACCGGACATCTTTCGCAGCAACGCATCAGCCATGGAGTACAGGCCAGCCCCGGCCCACTCTTTTAAAAAATGTTTGATCTGCCGGGACCTTCCTCTTAAAGCGGCAGAAAACCGACGCTGGCAGGCTGTTTGAAGTTACGACTGCTTTTCAAATAGAGGATAGTTCTGCGCATCTCCTGAAAAACGGCAGGACCTTATTCTCCTGCTGCATGAATACCTGCCGGAGGCCATTCCACCAGTTGTACATTTCCGGGCGAATGCGGCGCAGGGTCATTCCTCTCACTGCCCCATCGCACATGGGGAAGTTCCTGTATAGAAAGGAGTATCAGCCGCCGCAGGCGGCTGATTACACACGTACAGCGAAACTCACCAAAAGACTCGAATGACGCCGCAGGTCACGGTGGTGGTAATGATTCCGGCGATGAGGACGCCAAGCGCGATGGCGGGGAGGGCTGTCCGGAGCCGGAGGTCCAGCACATCGGCCACCAGGGCGCCGGTCCAGGCCCCGGTCCCCGGCAGCGGGATTGCCACGAGGATGATCAGGCCGATGGTGCGATACTTTTTCACGATTCGGCCCTTGAGGTGTGCCCGGCGCTCCAGCCAGTCGATTTTCGGTCCAACCCAGCTGGATTTGCGCAGCCAGTCAAAAATACGGCGGAGCAAAAGAATGAGAAAGGGGATTGGAAGGAGATTGCCGAGGATGGCGGCAGCCGCCGCTGCGGCTGGCGGCAGGC
>NZ_KI271687.1:31193-31822 GCF_000469445.2 Oscillibacter sp. KLE 1745
GCCGCCGCTGCGGCTGGCGGCAGGCCGGCGGCTATACCGGCCGGAATTGCACCGCGCAGCTCCAGCACAGGCACCATGGCAATGAGGAATGTCATGAGGAGCTCACCGAAAAAAGTATCGAATAAATCCATAGAATACACCTTTTTGTATGATAAATGTAACGATTGCATTCTACCATAGAGCGACGGATGCAGCAATGTTTATTTTTATCTGTACAAAATCGAAACATGTATTTGGGCGGTAAGCAATAGAGGGCAGACGGTACAGCCTTACCCTAAAAGAAGAACGGCCCAAACCGGGAGGGGGGTCGGGAGGAACATCTGGCAAGCCATACATTATATATATTGGGACAGAGCGTATCAAAGTGTATGGATCGCAGACGATCTGCCGGAATGTTACGGTTATATTACAAGAGCTGCAAATCTATTGCAAACAGAAAATTGATCTGATATGATGCGTCTAGAACAAATGAGGAATCGCTCTTGGCTGCCCGGTACAGATACAGGAATGGCTAGCCACGGTATGTGTACCGTGTAAAAAAGAGGCTTCACTCAGGCGTTCTGAACTTCTAAAGCCGAACGCTCACCGAGGTAGTTGGGGGGCCGCGTTTGCGGAGTGTATCTCTCCAA
>NZ_KI271688.1:0-9969 GCF_000469445.2 Oscillibacter sp. KLE 1745
CGCCGCCCGTCCCGCCAGAGCCCCGGCGGGACGGGCGGCTCCCTCATTTGAAACCGGAGGTCTTATGTACGTCTATTCCCTGGGACAGTGGCTGCTGTTCTTCTTTCTCTACTGCTTTCTCGGCTGGGTGTGGGAATCCTGCTACGTCTCCGCCAAGCGGCGCCAGTGGGTGAACCGTGGCTTTCTTCACGGCCCCATGCTGCCCATCTATGGCACCGGCGCCGTCATCATCCTGCTGGCCACCATCCCCGTGCGGGACAGCCTGTGGCTGGTTTTCCTGCTGGGCATGCTGGCCGCCACGGCGCTGGAGTATATCACCGGTGCCGCCATGGAGGCCCTCTTCAAAGTCCGTTACTGGGATTACTCCAAGCAGCCCTTCAACCTCAACGGCTATATCTGCCTCACCAGCTCCCTGGCCTGGGGCGCCTTCTCCATCCTGCTGGTGCGGTTTCTGCACCCGCCTGTGGAGGATCTGGTGCTGCGGCTGCCCGCCTTCCTGGTGGATCCTCTGGCGTTCCTGCTGACCATCGCCGTCACCGTAGACGCAGTCCGGTCCTTCCAGGCCGCCATGGACCTGCGGGAGGTCCTCACCCGCCTCACGGAGGAGAACGAGGACCTGCGCCGCCTTGCCAAGCGGGTGGAGGTGATCTCCGCCTTTGCGGAGGAGGACCTGCGCCGCTTCCGGGAGCGCACGGAGGTGGAGCGGCTGCTCCGGCAGGAGCGCTGGGAGGACACCCGCCGCCAGATTCAGGAGGCCTATGCCAAGGGCGCCCGACGCCGCCAGGCCCAGCTGGAGGAGTCCCTGCGCCGCCGGACCGATGCCAAGCTGACGGCCCTTGCCAACATCCAGGAGGCTCTGGAGGCCTACCGGGACCGGCTGGCAGCTGCCAGGGACCTGACAGAGGAGTCTCTGGAGGCCCGCCGGGCGGAAGTCCAGCAGCTTTTGGACCGACTCCGGGACCGGGAAGCTTCCATCCGCGCCCGCACCGCCAGGCGTTATCGCCAGTCCCTGCGCATCCTGCGGGGCAACCCCTCCGCCAGCGCCAAAGCCTTTGCCGAGGCCCTGGAGTCCCTGCGGAAGCTGGGGGATCGCCGGGAGGGGGAGGACGGCGAATGAGGAAAGCCGGCGCAGCAGCCCCTGCTCTGCAGAGCGGCCGTTGGTTCCATACGGAGCGGACGTCCCTTCTTTTCGTGTCCCCTTATAGCAATTCTCCATCTCTGTCTGAACCGACGATCTTATACAAACAAAGCGGCACAGCCTTCGGCTGTGCCGCTTTGTCGATCAGGATGGCAGCGTGGACTTGTTCTCCGCAGCGGGCGGGTCCGCGGGGAAATCCAGAATCCGCCGGATGCACAGGGCATAAACCGCGATGCTCACCACCGGCCCCGCGATGTCGGAGATGGGTTCCGCGTAGAATGCGGCCCGGGCGCCGAAGGCCGCCGGCAGGGCAAACAGGGCGATAAAGTACACCGCCTTCCGGAAGGCGGACAGGGGCAGGGCCAGCTGTACCTTTCCCATGCCGGTGAATCCGTCCACAATGGCGTACTGCAGCCCCAGGGGGATCAGGGCCAGGGTGCAGATGTGGATGGCGGAGAGGGCCTCCGCTGCCAGCTCCGGCTCCGTGGTGAAGAGGCGCACGAAGAGAGCTCCCCCCAGACGGGCCAGCAGAAACAGGGCCGTCACATAGGCCACGCACAGTCCGGCGATGAATGCCTGGGCCTTCAGGATCCGGTCCCGCCGCCGGGCGCCGTAGTTGTACGCCAGGATGGTGCCTGTGCCCGCGGAAATGCCTCCCAGGGGCATGGTCACCACCAGCATGAAGCTCTGGGCGATGGTGGCGCAGGTCACCAGACGGTCTCCCAGCTCCGCCCCGCCATAGGACTGGAGGATGGCGTTCATGGAGATAATCATGATGTTGTCCACGCCGATGATGAGGAAGGGCGTCATGCCCACCGCCAGGATGCGGAGCATCAGCCGCCCGTCGTAACCGCCGAAGGTGATGGCGATGGGCACAGACTTGCCGAAGAGGAACCGCAGTACATAGAGGCAGCTGGCCAGCTGAGAGAGGACCGTGGCCACGGCAGCCCCAGCCACCCCCATGTCAAAGAGAAAGATGAACACCGGGTCCAGCACGATGTTCAGTGCCGCCCCCAGCATGACGGAGATCATGCCCTTCCGGGCGTAGCCCTGGCAGATGATGAACTGGTTCAGCCCCAGAGCCAGCAGGTTGAACACCGTCCCGCAGAGATAGACCGTGAAATAGGTATTGGCGTAGCCGTAGGTGGCATCGCTTGCGCCGAAGGCCATCAGCATGGGCTGGCGCAGGGGGAACACCACCGCCATCAGCGCCACGGAGCAGACACACAGCATCAGGAAGCTGTTGGAGAGGATCCGCCGGGCCTCCTCCGTTTTACCCGCCCCCATGCGGATGCTCATGAGCGGCGCGCCGCCCACACCGATAAGAGAGGCGAAGGCGCCGATCAGCGTCACCACCGGCCCGCAGACCCCCACGCCCGCGAGAGCGGTCTCCCCCACCAAGGGGATGTTGCTGATGTAGATGCGGTCCACGATGCTGTACAGCACGCTGACGAACTGGGCCAGCATACTGGGTATGGCGATCCGCAGCACCAGGGGCCGGATGGCGTCCGTGCCCAGATTGTTCTCCAGCTTCATAGCAGGTCTCTCCCAAAACACACAAAAATCGGGCTGTCCGCACCGGACAGCCCTCTCATTATAAAGACACGGGATTCAGTTTGCAACCCCCGATTCGCCCCGGAGGATAGCGGAGAGCTGTTCGCACAGCACTGTGCTGTCCCTGAAATACCCCTGCACCACCCGGTCACCGCATCCCAGTCTGTTGCTTCCTGCAATCAAGCCAAGATGGTCCTTCTTCCCGTCTGAGACGCTGTCCAAAAATACGCTCTGCTCTCCGATAGGAACAAGGCGGTCTCCGGCTAGAGAGGAGAGGCACAGGTGGTAAGAATATCCCTCCAGCGCCTCCCGGACAGTCTCTGCCGCCGGTGTCCCCGGCTCCAGGACGGAGGAAACCGGTTCCTTGACGCTCCAGCTTCCATCTTCCTGCATCTCCAACTCTGTAACTGTTAAGGTAAAAGGCTGGTCAAAAGCGAACGCTCCCCCCAAGGACCGGGGCCACAGCATCCAGGCTGCAAAGGCCAGGACGGCCGCCGCCAGTAGGACCAGTACCACTCGCTTCACGCTTCGGGTCATGAAATCCCTCCTCTGCAAATAGGGCCGCCGGGGCTCAGCCGCACTTGCGGACGCTGCCCAGCAGGGTCTCCAAAGCCATCAGCCCCACCAGCACAGCCAGCGCCGCCAGCAGGATCAACAGCCACTTCCACTTGCCGCGGATCATCTCTCCGCCCCCTCAGTCTTGTTTTTTCAACATAACATAGGCCACGGAATTTGTCCATACCGCGTCTGAAGGCAGGCACTCAAATTCCCCGCAGGTCAAAGGCCGGGGTGTACTCCTCCCTGGCCGACGTCCGCTCCTGGGTGTAGCCGTCGGTGATCCCGCAGTTTTCCATGTACTCCACTGCCGCCCGGTACTCCGCCTTGGTCACGTGGCGGGCCAGTTTCCCTTCTGCCCCTGGCTGGGGCGTATACTGGCTCATGAGGGAAAACAGCACCTCCCCGGGGCGGAAGCTCTCCGCCACCCAGTCGATGACTCTTCGGGTGTTCTCCAGTTCCCCCGGCAACAGAAGATGTCGGATCAACACACCCTGCTTTAAAAGGCCGTTTTCCATCCGGTAAGGCCCGGTCTGGCGGAACATCTCCAGAATGGCCCGCTTGGCCCAGTCAAAGTAGTCCGCCGCGCCAGAGTATTTGCAAGCAGGTTCGGAGAGGCCATACTTCAAGTCCGGCAGATACACCTGTACCTTCCCCTCCAGACGGCGGAGGGTTTCCGGTTTCTCATAGCCGCCGCAGTTCCACACCACCGGCACGGGCCATTCCTCGTCCCCCAGGGCCTCCAGAACCGCGTCGGTGAAGTGGGTGGGGGTCACCAGGTCCAGGCAGGCGGCCTCCTGTCCGATCAGCTCGTGAAAGATCTCCCGGAGCCGCTCCGCCGTCAGGACCTTTCCCACCTCCCCCTGGGAGATGGGCTTGTTCTGGCAGAAGCAGCACCGGAGATTGCAGCCGGAGAAGAACACGCACCCGGCGCCGCGCTCCCCCACCAGGCACGGCTCCTCCCAGAGGTGGAGCATGGCCCGGGCCGCCACGGGCACGCTGGGCATCCCGCACACGCCGCCCCGCCTCGTCTCCGTCCGTTCCTCGCCGCAGTTTCTGGGGCACAGGCGGCAGATCACAGCAGGTCCTCGGGGCGGAAGTCCGGGCCCAGGTCCCCGGCCATCCAGTGCTTGCGGCACAGCCCGATGTACTGGTCGTTGGCCCCCAGCACCACCTGCTCGCCCTCCTTCAGCACCTTGCCGGCAGCGTCGAACCGGGCGTTGAAGGTAGCTTTCTTGCCGCACCAGCAGATGGTCTTGACCTCCTCGATCTTGTCGGCCATCACCAGCAGGGCCTCGCTGCCGGGGAACAGGTCCCCCTTGAAGTCCGCCCGCAGGCCGTAGCAGATGACGGGGATGCCCAGGTCATCCACCAGACCCACCAGGTACATGACCTCCTCCCGGGTCAAAAACTGGGCCTCGTCTACGATGACGCAGGCGTTCTGCTGCAGTTCCATGACAGAGAGCTGCTGCATCTCGTCAAAGTAGATGCAGGGATAGGTGAGGCCGATGCGGGAAACCACCATGTGGTCCCCGTCCCGGGTGTCCAGCCGGGGCTTGACCAGCAGGGTCTTCTGCCCCCGCTCCTCGTAGTTGAACCGGGTCATCAGGGCGTTTGCGGTCTTGCTGGAACCCATGGCCCCGTATTTGAAATAGAGCTGTGCCATTTGTCTGTTTTCTCCCTCTCTATGTATCTTCTTATGCGGCACTCCGCCGCCTTCTCTTTGGTGCCGGTCCCCTCCGCCGGGAGGGATCCTCAGCCCTGCAGCCCACGGTCGATCTTCCGCTGGGCCTCCTGCTGCCGCTGTTCTTCCGCCTGCTCCGCCGCTTCCTCCGGCGTCAGGGGCTTGGGGATCTCCTCCTCCGGAATTTCCATCACCATCCTGCGGCAGCCGCGGCAGAGCCAGGCGGTCTTGTACCTGTTGAAAAGGCTCCCCTCATGGAGGATATCGATCTCCGGGCCGCTGGCACCAAAGAACCGGTTGGGCCAGCCGGGCCACCACTGGACACTGTCCCGTCCCCCAGTGATCGTCCCCACCTCCATCTCCTGCCCGCACCAAGGACAGATCATGGGCGGGGGCGGGGTCTCCCGCAAAGCCTTCTTCTCCTTCCGCTCCTCGTTCCAGTCCCGGAGCTCGTCCATCAGGCTGGGAGCGCAGTCCTTCTCCTCCTGCCCCGGCTCCGCCGGACGGGACGGCTTTTCCGGCTCATAGTCCCAGGGATCCTCGCTTTTCTTCCAGAAGGGCACGGTCACTCCTCCTCTCGGCTTTCGGATGAATGCTCTGCATCAGCCCCGTAGATGATGCGGCGGTTGATCTCCTCGGAGGTCAGATGCTCCGCCCGGGTGCAGTTGGCCGTGTCAAGGACCAGCTTGCGGCACGCCCCGCAGTGCCAGGCCAGCTTGTAATCGCTCCAGAAGGAACCGTCCCCCCGGAGGTAGAGGGTTCCGTTGGCATCCGCCAGGCGAAACGCGCCGGGACGCTCCCACACCAGGCGGACAGCGTCCCTTCCGCCCACCAGATACCCCATCCGCATCTCCTGCCCGCACCAGGGGCAGGTCATGGCAGACGGCGTCTGCTCCTCCGCTGTCTCCTTCTCCCCTGGGACCTTCCACGCCTCCCCGTCGGCGGCCGGGGGCTGGGGCTCCCCCGCTGTCCAGGTGCGCCGTTTCTCCGGCTCCATATCCCAGGGATCCTCGCTTTTCCTCCAGAAGGGCATCACGAATCCTCCTCGTTTTGCTCTCTCGCCTGCCGGATGCGTTCCTCAAAGGTCTCCCCCGTCCGCCGGGGCAGGAAGGAGACGGGCTCCGGCGTCTCCTTCCCATGGTAATAGCACCACAGCCACCGGAGGCACCAGACCAGCTTGCGGATCAGCAGGGCCAGCAGGGCGATGCCCGCCAGGTTGATGAGTTCCATTCAGTTGCCCTCGTCCTTCTTCTGGTCCTCGGAGTCCGGGACCTCCTCATAATCCACCGTATACACAGGGCCGTGAAATTTCGGCTCCTGCCTGTCCTCGTCCTCCGCCCGGTACCGGGCGGACCGCCTCCGCACATGCCGCACCACCAAGATCACCGCCACGAGAATGAGAATGGGCACCGCAAACCGCAGCGCCACCAGCAAAATACTCCCCAGCAGCCGAAACAGCCCCAGGGGCAGTCCCACCAGCCAGCCCATTCGTCACTCCTCCTTCAAGCGTGCTGCCGCTTCCGTGTAATACCGCCCAAAGGCGGAGGGCACCGCCCGGTCCGACAGGGCTCCGGCATCTGCCCAGACGAAGTCCGCCGGGCCGTCTCCCGCCACCTCCAGGGTGTAACCGGTCATGTGCCACTCCACATGGGTAAAGATGTGCTTCGCCGTCAGTCGGCTCTCCCACCGCCTGGGCTCCAGGCCCCAGACGGACACCGCCGCTCCGGCGGCAGCCTCGTCCAGGGCTCCCTCCACGTTGGGAAACTCCCACAGGCCCGCCAGCAACCCGGTCCCCGGCCGCTTCCGCAGGGCGATCTTTCCGTCCCGCACCAGCAGGAACACCGTCTTCTCCTCCACCCGGCGGGGCTTTTTGGCCCCCTTCACTGGCAGATCCTCTGCCGTGCCCCGAAGGCGGCCCTTGCAGAAGGCCATGGCCGGACACTCCAGACACCGGGGCGGGCCGTTGGGTGCGCAGACCGTGGCCCCCAGCTCCATGGTGGCCTGATTGAAGACGCGGATATCCGCCTCAGCCTCCGGCATGACGGCCTGGATCTGTGCCCGCACGGCCTTTTTTACCTTGGGATCGGCAATATCGTCCCGGCAGTCCGTCAGCCGCATGACCACCCGCAGCACGTTGCCGTCCACCGCCGCTTCCCGTCGGCCGAAGGCGGCGGAGGCAATGGCGCTGGCGGTGTAGTCCCCCACCCCCGGCAGGGCCAGCAGGTCCTGGTAGGTGTCCGGAAACCGGCCGCCCTGCTCCGCCACGATCCTGGCGGCCTTCTGCAGGTTCCTGGCCCGGCTGTAATAGCCCAGGCCCTCCCACAGCTTCATCAGCCGCTCCTCCGGGGCGGCTGCCAAAGCCTCCACCGTGGGGAATGTCTCCAGAAAGCGGGCATAATACCCCAGCACCGCCGCTACCCGGGTCTGCTGCAGCATGATCTCCGAGACCCAGATCTGATACGGGTCTGTGGTCCGCCGCCAGGGCAGGTCCCGGGCATTGGCCCGATACCACGCCAACAGCGGCCCCGGCAAATCTTGTAAAACAGTTTTGGTTGTCAAATTCTCACCGCACATGGTATGATTGTACCATATCCGCAGAATGGATATGGCACCCTTTCCGAACTTGCGCCGCTGTATCAGCCTGTCCAGCCGCACAATCGCCGCATTGCGGTTATTGTACCACATCCGGCGCCAACTTCCCACCCCCTGTACAAAAATTTTGAAAGTCTCTTGACTTTCCCCCGGGTGGAAGGTGTACCCTGTCCCCAGAGATGAGGTGTAATCCCTTGAAAATCAATGAAGTGGAAGCCCTGGTGGGCATCACGCGGAAGAACATCCGCTTTTATGAGGCGGAGGGACTGCTCTCCCCCCGGCGGAACAGCCAGAACGGTTACCGGGACTATGGGGAGACTGAGGTGGAGGTCCTGCGGCGGATCAAGCTGCTTCGGAAGCTGGGCCTTCCGCTGGAGGAGATCCGGCAGATGCAGCACGGCGCCTACACCGTGGGGGACGGTATGCGCCGCCATCTGGTGTCCCTGGAGCGGGAGCGGCAGAATCTGGAAGCGGCCATCCGCTTCTGCGGGACGCTCACAGACCGCAGGGAGCGGCTGGAGGAGCTGGACGCCCAGTCCCTGCTGGATCGGATGGCCCAGATGGAACAGGAGGGAACGACCTTTATGAACAAGCAGAAGCAGGACACCAGGCGCCGCCGCTTCGTGGCGCCCATCGTGGTCGCCATCGTCATGTCAGTCCTGATGGCAGGGCTGATCTGGCTCTTCCTCTGGGCTTTCGAGGTGGATCCGGCCGGTGCGCCGCCCCTGCCGGTGCTGGCGCTCTTTGTGGCCATCCCGGCGGCAGTGGTGGTCGGTGTGGTCATCGCCCTGGTCCAGCGGGTCCGGGAGATTGAGCGGGGAGAGGAAGACGATGCGCGGAACTACTGAGCGGCGGGATTGTCGACAAGCAGCGGTGTCCGCCGCAGGGACGGCCGTATGGCTGCTGGCTGCGGCCGCGGTGTTGCTGTGGGTGCGGCAGGCCTTTTTCCCCAGCGGTGCGGCATCCGTTCTGCTGGCGGTTCTGGCCGCTGTCCAGGCAGCAGGGCTGATCCCGCTGGGGCTGGCCCTGCGGGACCGCTTGAAAGAGATCAAAGGAGGAGAATTATATGAAGCTCGTCAGTATTGAGACCATTCCCGGCCAGGAATTTGAGGCCCTGGACATCGTGCGGGGCACGGTGGTGTACAGCAAAAACTTCGGCCGCGATTTCATGGCCGGCATGAAGACCCTGGTGGGCGGAGAGATCACCGGCTACACCGAGATGCTGGTGGAGGCCCGGCAGATCGCCACCAAGCGCATGGTGGACGCGGCAGAGGCTCTGGGAGCCGACGCAGTGGTGGGCCTGCGGTACGCCTCTGCCTCCGTGATGCAGGGGGCGGCGGAGGTCATTGCCTACGGAACGGCTGTAAAGTTCAAATGATGCACGTCACCTTTCTGGACCACAGCGGCTTTCTGGTGGAGCTGCCCGGTCTCACGCTGCTCTTTGACTGGTGGCAGGGGGACCTGCCCCCCCTGCCATCAGACCCCCTGCTGGTCTTTGCCAGCCATCGCCATCCAGACCACTTTAATCCCCGGGTTTTTGCTCTGGATGACGGTCAGCGGGATGTCCGATTCCTTCTTGGCAAGGGCATCCATCTGACAGACCGGAACCGGAAGAAATGGGGACTCTCGGAAAAAGCCGCCGCGGACTGCCGGGTGCTTTCCGGCGGGGAGAGCGCCTCTCCCCTGCCCGGCGTCACCGTGGAGGCACTGCCCTCCACCGACGAGGGCGTGGCCTTTCTGGTGACGGCGGAAGGCCGGACGGTCTTTCATGCCGGGGATCTGAACTGGTGGCACTGGGAGGGCGAGGACCCCGTCTGGAACCGGAACATGGAAGCGGACTTCCGGCGGTATGCGGAACCTCTCCGGGGCCGGAAGATCGATCTGGCCATGCTGCCTCTGGATCCCCGTCTGGGGGAGGACGGCTTCCGTGGCCCCCAGTACTTCCTGGAGCTGGCGGATATCCGCCGCTTTCTGCCCATGCACCAGTGGGGAAATTTTAACTTTACAAATCAATTCCTGTCATGCTATACTTCTTTCACATCCCGAACTGTGTACGTTAACAGAGTCGGTCAAGTCTTTACATTTGAGGAGGAAGCGGACACATGAAGATCGATGGCAATGAACTTGCAATTGAGCAAAACGAGCTGGACCGGGAGGGCCGCCATGCGGAAGCCATGGCCATCAAGCGGGAATTTCTGAAGCAGGTGCGGGAGAGCGGTGACCACTGCCCCTGCAAGCAGGCCTGCCCTCACCACGGCAACTGCTTTGAGTGCGTGACGCTGCACCGTGGTCACCGGGATCACTTGCCCATGTGTATGTGGGATATGGTGAATGAACGGCTCCATAAGCTCTCCCGATTGACAGAAGGGACCCTGCGGTCCTATGAGGAGGCGCACCGCTGAGGAAGCTCCAGAAAAGCGCCCGTGCCAATCGGCACGGGCGCTCT
>NZ_KI271688.1:10069-15891 GCF_000469445.2 Oscillibacter sp. KLE 1745
GCCCGTGCCAATCGGCACGGGCGCTCTCCTCTTCATCTGTCTTCAATCTGCAAGGATCAGGCAGCTGCCGGTCACATCAGGGCTGTGGCCCGTTAGCTCCGCCACGAAGTCCGTGTCCTCACCGGCGGCACTGACCGCCGCTTCCAGCGCGGGGATCTGGTCAACCGTGGCGACGGCGTAGACTCGGTCCACCAGCGGGGCGATATCCGAGAGTACCAGGCCGGCAGTGTCGTCGGCGCCGGAGGTGATGACCTCCGGCGGCAGCTCAATGGAGACAGCCACACCATACTCACCCAGAGCGCTGCGCAGCTCCTCCAGGAACAGCCGGATGCTGGCCGCCCGGTCGGCGCCGTTGTAGTCGATCTTGTCCAGCTTCCCTACTGTGGGATAGCCCACATCCGTTAGCAGGATTTCATCAAAACCCTGTTGTGCCAGCTCCGCCGCCAGGGTGCACAGGTACTGCCGGGCCGCCGGCTTGCTGGGATCCAGCCAGTTTCCGTTGTTCCCGTCGTAGAAGATATAGCCGCCGGTGTTCTTCAGTCCCATGCCCTCCACGTCCGCGCGGGCGGCAATGGGGTCCAGGAAGCAGCTCATCCGGGCGATGGAGTGGTAACTGCTTTCCGTCACCTCCGCCAGAGCCGCCGCCGTGTCCTCCGCCGTGCTCACGGTGCCGGCCGCGGCGCCAGTGGCAGCAAAGTAGATGTGTCCGGTGCTGTCTTTCAGCGTGACGGCAGCAGCGTTATAGGCGGGAGCAGACATCACAGATGCTCCCAGACAGGCATCTTTCCAGCCCGCCTGGGTCAGCGGCGCGGCGGAAGCAGAGAAGGCAGCCAGAGCCTTCGGCTTCTCCGGCTCCTGAATGGTAATCTCTACGTCCTCTGGGGGCACTTCCTCTTCCGCGGGGGGCGTCTCCGTCTTCCAGGGCAACTCCAGGTGGAAGCTGCCGTCCCTATCGTAGACGATATACTCCTGCAGCCATAGAAAGCCCACCGCCGCCAGGATGATGAGCACCAGCAGCACTGCCAGCGCGATCTTCCCCTTGGAGGTCCTGCCCCGGTAGCTCCGGTAGCCCTTGGTGCCTCCCATGTCCGTCACCTCTTCTCCAGGAGATTGCCCCTGCCCGTCAGGGCTGGATGGCGTTGAGCTTGTTCACGCGCCGCTCATGCCGGCCACCCTCAAAGTCCGTGGAGAGGAACACCTCCACCATCCGCTCCGCCAGGTTCTTGCCGGTGAACCCCGCGCCGATGGCCAGCATATTGGCGTCGTTGTGGCGGCGGGTCATCTCCGCCTCCAGGGAGTCGGCGCAGTGGGCGCAGCGGATACCCTGCACCTTGTTGGCGGCAATGGAGATGCCGATGCCGGTGGTGCAGATGACGATGCCCCGATCATACTCGCCGGAGGCCACAGCCCGGGCCGCCGCCTCGCCGAAGTCGGGGTAGTCGCAGCTCTCCGTCGAGTAGCAGCCGAAGTCCTTGTATTCATGGCCCAGCTTCTCCAGAAGCTGGATGATGTCGCATTTCAGCGCGTAGCCGCCGTGATCAGAACCCAGAGCGATTTTCATGGTGATCGTTCTCCTTTTCAAATCAAGTCATCCCATTCGGAGAGGAATGGGGCTGGAATGGATTTATTATAGCCAGTTTTCCCCTGAAAAGCAAATCACAATTCATGCCACACCGGTTTCCCCTGCCGGAAGGCGGCAAAACGGCGGAATCCGCAGGCCCGCAGCAGCGCCTGCCCCTCCCGGACGGCACAGCCCACAAACCCCGGCGTGTGGGCATCCGTCCCCAGGGTGACGATCTCGCCGCCCAGGGAGCGGTACAGCCGCAGCCACTTTTCGTCCGGCAGCGGGGTGTTGCCCCGGTTGGTGTTGAGCTCGATCCCGATGCCCTTGGGGATGATGAGGCGGAAGATCTCCGCGATCTCCTCCTCGAACCCGTCGAAGCTGACATGCATCCCCCGGTTCTCGTTCAAATACCGCAGGGGCAGCGTCAGATGGCCCAGTACCTGGAATCGCCCCCACTCCGCGAGCTTCCGCACCTGGCCCAGGTAGTCGGCAAGGCAGTCCCGCGCTTCCTGTTCATCCCGCGGGGTAAGGAAATACAGGTCCCGGCCCTCCATCTTCTCCGACAGGGTGTGGATGGAGCCGATGAGAAAGTCCAGCGGCGGGGCCTCCGCCAGCATGGACTCCATCCGCCTGATGCCCCACACGGCGTCTCCCAGCTCCGCGCCCAGGCGCAACGTGATCCGGTCCTCCACCGCCGTCCGGGCGGCGCGGAACTCCGCAATCATGGGATCCCAGTCATAGGCCCCCCGGGGTTCGGTGGTGCCGAACCGGATGGGCTCCACATGGTCTGTGAAGCAGATCTCCTGAAACCCCAGCCGGATGGCCGCCTCCGCCATCTCCTGCATGGAGGCGGAGGCGTCCGGTGAGATGCGGGAGTGGACGTGGTAGTCGGCTAAATACATACGTGCCTCACTTTTTGAACTTCTTGAAGAACTTCTTCTGCTCCTCGTAATTGCTCTCGCCCATGGTCTCGGCGAACTTCTTCAGCGCTTCCTTCTGCTCCTTGTTCAGATTTTTGGGGGTTTCAATGTAGACGGTGACATACTGGTCGCCCCGCCCCCGGCCGTTGATGGAGGGGATGCCCTTGCCCTTCAGGCGGAAGGTGGTGCCGGACTGGGTGCCCTCCGGCAGGGTATACTTCACTTTGCCGTCGATGGTGGGGATCTCCAGCTCCGCACCCAGCACCGCCTGGGTGAAGGTGATGGGCGCCTCGCACAGGACGGAGGTGCCCTCCCGCCGGAACAGCTCGTGAGGCCGGACCGTAATGGTAATCAGCAGGTCGCCCGCCGGGCCGCCGTTCTTGCCGGCGTTGCCCTGTCCACGGATGGAGATGGTCTGCCCGTTGTCGATGCCGGCGGGAATGCTGGCCTGAATGGTCTTTTTCTTGCGCACCATACCACTGCCCCGGCAGTCCTTGCAGGGCTGGTGGATAATCCGCCCCTTGCCGCCGCACTTGGGGCAGGGGGAGGAGGTGGCGAACACGCCCATGGGCGTCTGCCGCCGGACCTGGACTGTCCCGGTGCCGTGGCAGTCCGGGCACACCTCCGGCGACGTGCCGGGGGCACAGCCGTTGCCGTGGCAGGTGTCGCAGGTCTCATACCGCTCCACGGTGACTGCCTTCTCACAGCCGAAGGCCGCCTCCTCGAAGCTGATGGCGATGGACATGCGGATGCTCTCGCCCCGCTGGGGGGCGTTGGGATTGGTGCGCCGCCCGCCGCCGAAGCCGCCGCCGAAAAAGCTGCCGAAGATGTCCCCCAGGTCGCCGAAGTCGAAGCTCCCGTCGAATCCACCGCCGAAGCCCCCGGCGCCGAAGTTGGGGTCAACGCCCGCATGGCCGTACTGGTCGTACCGGGCCTTCTTGTCCGCGTCGGAGAGGACCTCATAGGCCTCGTTGACCTCCTTGAACTTCTCCTCCGCCGTCTTGTCCCCCGGATTCAGGTCCGGGTGATACTTCCGGGCCATTTTTTTATAGGCCTTTTTGATCTCATCCTCAGAGGCTCCCCGGGAAACCCCCAGGACCTCGTAGTAATCGCGTTTCTGTTCTGCCATAGAATCACCAACTTTTCAATTAGGAATGGGGAGTTAGGAATTAGGAATTGTGGAATCCGCTCCCGGCGGATGAATTGAAATCCGTCCGGCTCCGCCGGACACCTCAATTCCTCATTCCTGATTTCTAATTCCTAATTCATGAGAGCGTGCCGCGCAGGCGGGGGTGTCCCCCGCCCGCGCGGCCGCATGGCATCTGATCACTTCTTGTTATTCTCGTCATCGTCGACCACCTTGTAGTCGGCGTCATAATACTGGCCCTGCTGGGTGCCGGCGTCGGGGCCGGCCTGCTGCTGGGCGCCGCCCTGGGCCCCCTGGGGATTGGCCTGCTGATACAGCTTCTCGCTGACGGCGTAGAAGGCCTGGGTCAACTCGTCGGTAGCGGTCTTGATGGCAGCGGTATCCGTGCCTTTCAGAACCTCCTTCAGCTTGTCGATTCCGGCCTGGACCTTGCTCTTGTCATCGGCAGGGATCTTGTCGCCCATCTCGGAGAGGGTCTTCTCGCTCTGGTAGACCATCTGGTCGGCCTGGTTGCGGACCTCGACCTCCTCCTTCAGCTTCTTGTCCTGGGCAGCATACTGCTCCGCCTCCTTGACGGCCTTCTCAATGTCCTCCTTGCTCATGTTGGAGGAGGAAGTGATGGTGATATGCTGCTCCTTGCCGGTGCCCAGGTCCTTGGCGGAGACGTTGACGATGCCGTTGGCGTCGATGTCGAAAGTCACCTCGATCTGGGGCACGCCGCGGCGGGCCGGGGCGATGCCGTCCAGGTGAAAGCGACCCAGGGACTTGTTGGCCGCGGCCATCTCCCGCTCACCCTGGAGGACGTTGACCTCCACGCTGGTCTGGTTGTCAGCGGCGGTGGAGAAGATCTGGCTCTTCTTCACGGGGATGGTGGTGTTCCGGTCGATCAGCTTGGTGAACACGCCGCCCATGGTCTCAATGCCCAGGGACAGGGGTGTGACATCCAGCAGCAGCAGCCCCTTCACGTCGCCGGTGAGGACGCCCGCCTGCAGGGCGGCGCCCATGGCCACGCACTCGTCGGGGTTGATGCCCTTGAAGGGCTCGTTGCCGGTGAAGTTCTTCACGGCCTCCTGCACGGCGGGGATCCGGCTGGAGCCGCCCACCAGCAGGACCTTGCTCAGGTCACTGGGCTTCAGGCCCGCGTCGGACATGGCCTGGCGCACGGGGCCCATGGTGGCGTCCACCAGATGGGCGGTCAGCTCATTGAACTTGGCCCGGGACAGGGTCACGTCCAGGTGCTTGGGGCCGTTGGCGTCGGCGGTGATATAGGGCAGGTTGATGTTGCTGGTGGTGACGCCGGAGAGCTCGATCTTGGCCTTCTCGGCGGCCTCCTTCAGCCGCTGCATAGCCACTCGGTCGGTGGACAGGTCCACGCCGTCGGTGCGCTTGAACTCGCTGACCAGCCACTTCATGATGCACTCGTCGAAGTCATCGCCGCCCAGGCGGTTGTTACCGGCGGTGGCCAGGACCTCGATCACGCCGTCGTCGATGTCCAGGATGGACACATCGAACGTGCCGCCGCCCAGGTCGTACACCATGATCTTCTGGCTCTGTTCCTTATCCACGCCGTAGGCCAGGGCCGCGGCGGTAGGTTCGTTGATGATGCGTTTCACGTCCAAGCCGGCGATCCTGCCGGCGTCCTTGGTGGCCTGGCGCTGGGAGTCGGTGAAGTAGGCGGGAACCGTGATGACCGCCTCGGTGACTGTGCTGCCCAGATAGGCCTCAGCGTCCGCCTTCAGCTTCTGGAGGATCATGGCGCTGATCTCCTGGGGGGTGTAGCTCTTGCTGTCAATGGTCACTTTATAATCGCTGCCCATCTCCCGCTTGATGGAAGAGATGGTGCGGTCCGGATTGGTAATGGCCTGGCGTTTAGCCACTTGACCCACCATGCGCTCGCCGGTCTTGGAGAAAGCCACCACGGACGGGGTGGTCCGGTTGCCCTCCGCATTGGGGATGACCACAGCCTCGCCGCCCTCCATGACGGCCACACAGCTATTTGTCGTACCTAAGTCGATACCGATAACCTTAGACATAATGATTGCCTCCAATTTATGATCAAATAATTCTATCTCAACAAATAAAAATTTGCGATTGTTGTTTTCATTCCCCCCAGGCGAATCCATTGCAATGATTTGTCAGGATATATGCCTGACAAAAACACGTTGGCTCGTGCGCCTTGGGCGCACACGCC
>NZ_KI271688.1:15991-25993 GCF_000469445.2 Oscillibacter sp. KLE 1745
CGCCTTGGGCGCACACGCCAGTGGCCGATGTCACTGGTGCGGGGGAAGGTCGAGGGGGGACACAGTCCCCCTCTCGAATTCGCTCAGTTTGCCACCTGCACAATAGCGTGTCGGATCACCTTGTCACCCAGCAGGAACCCCGCCTGGAACACCTGGGATACCACGTTCTCCCCAAGGTTCTCATCATCGATGTGCATAACGGCGTTGTGCTTTTCCGGGTCAAATGGCTGGCCCTGGGCCTCGATCTCCGTGACTCCCAGCTTCTTCAGGATCTCCTGGTACTGGTGGAAGATCATCTCCAGCCCCTTCTTGTGGGGAGAGTCCTCATCGCCTTCAGTGGCCACAGCCCGCTCCAGGTTGTCGTACACCGCCAGGAACTCCTTGATGGTGTCCGCCTTGGCGTCCTGGTAGAGATTGTCTTTCTCCTTAGCGGTGCGCTTGCGGTAGTTGTCGTACTCTGCCGTCAGCCGGACGAACTGATCCTTCACGGACTCCAGCTGCCGGGCGGCCAGCTCCGCCGCCTCCATCTGCTCCCGGGTCAGGGTGTAGGTCTTTTCCTTTTTCTTCTTGCCCCTGGCGGCCTTCTCCGCCTTCTCATCGGGCACCTTCTCCTCCGCGGGGGGAGCCTCTTCCTGAGGAGCCTCCTGCGGCTCTTCCGGCGTCTCCTCCGCCGGCTGCTTCGTCTCTTCGCTCATTCTTTTGCATCCTCCTTCGGGGGTAATTCCTGTTTGCCGAACAGCCGCGTCAATCCCTCCGCAAAGCCGGAGAGCCGGGCGGCCACGGTTCCGTAATCCATTCGTGTGGGTCCCACCACGCCGATCAGGCCCCGCATGTCGTTGCCGATGTCATAGCTGGCCACCACCACACTGGTGTCCTGCAGGGCCTCGCTGACATTCTCCGGACCGATCAGGATCTTCATGGGCCCCTCGTCCGGCACAGGGAGATTCTCCTTGCTGTCGGACAAAAAGCTCATCAGCTGGTGGGCCTTGTCTGCGTCCCGGAACTCCGGCAGCTTCAGCAGTTGGCTGGTGCCCACGGTAAACACCTCTTTCTGCCCCGCCTCCTCCAGCACATCCGCCGCGTAGGCGATGGTCTGGCTCAACAGCAGGAACATCTGGGGCGTCACCTGTTCGGACACATCCATCAGCCGCCGGTTCATCTCGTCTGCGGAGATCCCGGTGAAGTTGCTGTTCAGCAGGTTCACCAGGGTGGGCATCTGCTCGGTGTCCACCTTCAGCTGCATCCGCAGCAGCTGGCTCTTCACCCGGTTGTCGCCCATCATCATGACCACGATGCAGCTGTGCTCATCCACGGGCAGCAGCTCAAACCGCCGGGCGGTCATCTGCTTCTTGCCGGTGGCGGCCACATAGGCGGGGTAGTTCATCAGAGAACTCACCGCCCGGCCCGCCTGGGAGATCACCCGGTCCAGCTCCTCCATCCGCATCTGGAGGGACTGGTTGATCCGCTCCGTCTCTGCGATGGAGAGCCGCTGGCGCTCCATCAGCTCGTTGACATACAGCCGGTAACCCTTGGGAGAGGGCACCCGCCCGGCGGAGGTGTGGGGCTGTTCCAGATAGCCCAGCTCCGTCAGATCCGACAGCTCGTTGCGAATGGTGGCGGAGCTGACGCCGCCCATCTCCGCGGCAATGGCCTTGGAACCCACCGGCTCTGCAGTACGGACATAGTCCTCCACCACCACTTTCAGTATTTGCTTTTTCCGGTCCGTGAGTTCCACAAAAAGCACCTCTGGTCCAAGCTGTCTCACGCTGGTTTTAGCACTCCTTTCTCCGGAGTGCTAAAACGAGTTTACCACCACGCGCCTTCATTGTCAACGGATGGATATAAACAAATTGTAAACAAATGCCATCGGATTTTTGAACATTTTCCGCGGCTCCGCAAATCAAAAACCGGCCGCCTGCCGCGGCCGGTTTTTCGTCTCACATGGTCCCCCTGTCCGCTCAGTCCGGCCTGGCCCCCGCCCCCTGCCGGGGCAGCATCCCCGTCCGCTGAAGGGCTGGCTGCAGCGCCCGCAGTAGAAGCACCAGCAGCACCGTCTGCACCGGCAGCATGATGAGGTTTTTCACCGCGCTGAGAGACGCGCTGGCATACCAGGCCTCCAGGCTGAAGCGGCCGTTGCTGTTGAGAATGGCGATCCACAGCGCCCCCAGCACCACGTTCTGCACATTGGTGACCAGCTTGGCGCAGAAGATCCGCCAGACCCGCAGGGGCGCCCGGTACAGGAACAGAGCGTAGGTCAGCACACCCAGCATGGTGGTCAGAGTATAGCCGGGGAAAAAGGGATAGCCGCCTCCTCCAGTGAGGAAGAAGCTGAGGATGTCCTCCGCAAAGGCGAACAGCAGGCCCAGCACCGGGCCGCAGACCCAGGCACAGACGGACCGGGCCAGGAAGCCCCAGGTGACCTTGGCCCCGCCGAACAGCGGCACCGAGGGCACTTGGGCCAGCACAATGCACAGGGCGATCATCAGGGCGGAGAACAGCAGCTTCCGAAGGTCCCGGACCTCCCGGGACGCGTCCCGCCAGTAGTCGGCGGAAAAGGGATGTGCGTACATAAAAAACCTCCTTCTGTTTTGGCAGTCCGAAATTCGGAGATGCCGCACAGAGGAAGGCCGAAAGGATCCCTGTATGCGGCAGCGGGATGCGGGACACACACTGCGGACTCGCGGTCCTTTCGTCCGAAGAGCAACTCCCCGTCTCTCCAGCACTGGATGTACACGTATGTCCCTACTCTGCCTGTTAGATATTGTCCATTATAGGACTTTCGCGGAAAAAAGCAAGGGTTTCCGCCGTTTTTCCAGCACACCTTGCGGCAATCCGGTCCATGTGTTAAGATGACCGCAACCCGAATAGGAGAGGAGGCGATCCGCAGATGGTTCTTTTGATTACCGGCGCCTCGCACACAGGCAAAACCCTGCTGGCCCAGAGACTTCTCCAGACATACCGCTGTCCCTGTCTCTCCATGGATCTTCTGAAAATGGGACTTATCCGAAGCGGCAACACCCGCCTCACGCCGGAGGATGACCAGGAGCTGGAGTCCTATCTGTGGCCGATTGTGCGGGAGATCATCAAAACCGCCATTGAAAACCGCCAGGATCTGATCGTGGAGGGCTGTTATGTCCCCCCACGCTGGAGTCAGGACTTTGCGCCGTCCTATCTCCGGGAAATCCGCTTTTGCTGCCTTGTGATGACCAAGGCATATATCGAGACCCATTTTGCAGACATACAAAAATATGCCTGTGCGGCAGAGCGGCGCATTGACGATTCCACCTGTACGAAAGAGACTCTCCTCCTGGATAACGCGCACTATCAGCAGATGTGCGAGACCTGGGGGTATCCCTGTATTCTGATCGATCAGGCGTACGAGGTGGATATCCCCCTGTGAAAAAACGATCCCGGCCCTTTCGGCCGGGATCGTTTTTTCACTTACTCTACGTTACTGGGCAGCGCCAGCGGTCTCCGCAGCCTTCGCGGCAGCGGCCTTCTCCGCCTGGGCCTTCTTGATGGCCTTGTACTTCTCCTTCTCCTCCGCGGTGGCGATGGGAAGGATGGCGTCCCGCGGGCAGACCTTGGTGCAGAGCTTGCAGCCCACGCACTTGTCGTAGTCGATGACAGCCACGCCGTTCACCACATGAATGGCGTCCTTCTTGCACTCCTTCTGGCACAGGCCGCAGCCGATGCAGGAGTGGGTGCAGACGCTCATGGCAGCCTTGCCCTTGTCCTGATTGGCGCAGGCCACGTGGACCTTCTTGGACACAGGGACCTCCGTGATCAGATGGCGGGGGCAGGCCTTGGCGCAGGCCATGCAGTCGGTGCACTTGTCCGGGTCCACCACGGCGGCGCCGTTGGGACCGATGGACATGGCGCCGAACTGGCAGGCGGACACGCAGGAGCCGAAGCCCAGACAGCCGAACTGGCACTCCAGGGGACCACCGGCCACCTTGGTGGCAGACAGGCAGTCCTTCACACCGACGTACTCATAACGCTTGGCGGCGTTGGTGCCGCCGTTGCAGCGGACAAAAGCCACCTTCCGCTCACCGGAGGGAGCCTCCTGGCCCATGATCTTTGCGATGGCGGCAGCATTCTCCGCGCCGGCAGGGGCGCACGCATTCACCGGAGCCGTGCCCGCCAGGATGGCGGCGGCACAGCCGGCGCAGCCGGGGAAGCCGCAGCCGCCGCAGTTGGCGCCGGCCAGATGGCTGAGGATTTCCTCTTCCCGGGGGTCCTTCTTTACCTCAAAGACCTTGGAGGCTACTGCCAAGATGAAGCCGAACACGGCGCCGAGGACAGCCAGCACCACAACGGCAGCAATGACATTTCCGATATCCATTTTCCTCTTGCCTCCTCTTACCAGACCTTCAAACCGGAGAAGCCCATAAACGCCAGGGCCATCAGACCAGCGGTGACCAGGGCGATGGGAAAGCCCTCAAACGCCTTGGGATAGTCCGCAAACACCAGCCGCTCCCGAATGCTGGCGAACAGCACGATGGCCAGCAGGAAGCCCAGGCCGCCGGTGATGCCGTAAACTACGGAGGAGATGAAGTTATAGTTGTTCTGCACGTTCAGCAGCACCACACCCAGTACGGCGCAGTTGGTGGTAATCAGGGGCAGATACACACCCAGAGCCGTGTACAGAGACGGCATGGATTTCTGTAAAAACATCTCCACGAACTGGACCAGGGATGCGATGACCAGAATGAAGGTCACGGTCTGCATATACTCCAGTCCAAAGCGAACCAGGACGAACTCGTTGACCGCATAGCACACGGCGGAAGCCAGTCCCATGACGAACGTCACAGCGATGCCCATGCCCACAGCGGTGTCCACCTTCTTGGAAACACCCAGGAAGGGGCAGATGCCTAAGAACTGGGAGAAGATGAAGTTGTTTGCCAGAATGGCACCCAGCGTAATTGCCAGGAGTTCATAGATTTGATCCATTATTTGCTCTCCTCCTTATTTTTCTTAGGTCTGGACAGCGCCCACTGCATCAGGGCAATGAGGCAGCCCAGCACCAGGAAGCCGCCGACGGGCAGGGTCAGCATGCCGATGGGGAACTGCTCCGGCAGGATCTGAATACCATCGCCGCCGTTGAGGATACCGCCGCCGAAGGTGCCGGCGCCCAGAAACTCACGGATGATGCACATAACCATCAGCACCACAGTGTAGCCAAAGCCCTGGAAGATACCGTCCCAGAAGGAAGCGGCCACACCGTTCTTGTAGGAGAAGGACTCCGCCCGGCCCAGGATGATGCAGTTCACCACGATCAGGGGGATGAACACGCCCAGCGACTCGGACAGGGCCGGAACGAATGCCTGGATCAGCAGATCCACGCAGGTCACGAAGCCAGCGATCACCACAATGAACATGGCGATACGGATCTTGTCCGGCACGATCTTGCGGATAGCCGCGATGATGACATTGGAAAGGGTCAGGATGACGGTGACCGCCACGCCCATGCCCAGGCCGTTGAAGAACGAGGTGGTGATGGCCATGGTGGAACACATGCCCAGCACCTGCACCAGCACAGGGTTGTTGGTGATCAGTCCCTCTTTGAACTGTTTGCCTAAATTCATGAATTGCTCCTCCCTTCTCAGCCCATGGCAGCCACGGCAGCCAGCGCCGCATTCACGCCGGCAGTCACACCCTTGGTGGAGACGGTGGCGCCGGTGATGGCGTCCACGTTAGTGCCCACCGTCAGAGTGCCGTCCGCCGCGCTCTTGCCGATAAACTGGTCCAGCACACCCACGCCGGAGGCGGTGGGTTCGTTGCCCACGACCTTCGTGCCGATGCCGGAGGTCTCAGAGTGGTTGACGACAGAAACGCCAGTGACGGCGCCTTCCGCGTCCACGCCCACCATCATTTCAATGCTGCCCTGGGAGCCGGAGGCGGTGACCTTTACGGCATAGCCGGCGGCCTCGCCGTTCACCTGGACCTCGTACATCTCGTTCAGGGTGCCGCCGGCAGCTGTGGCCGCAGCGGTCATATCGCCAGACAGTTCCAGCGCGTCGGAGAAGGTGGTGTTGTCCGGATCGGACACCACGGCCAGCATGGCCGCTTCAGTCTTCTGCTGGTTGATCTCAGCGATGGGGCCGGCCGTCACACCGTTGACCAGACCCAGCAGCAGTGCCACGATCAGGCAGGTCCCCAGCAGGGTCACAGTCAGCTTTACGATGTACTTGGGGTCCATATCAATCTTTTCTTTGGTCTTGACTTCGTTGCTCATTTCGCAGCCGCCTCCTTGTTAGCGGATTTCACAACGCCGAAGCGAGAGGGCTTCACAGCCTTGTCGATCAGCGCCACTACCAGGTTCATAATCATGATGGAGTAGCACACGCCCTCGGGATAGGAGCCGAAGTAGCGGATGAACACCGTCAGCAGGCCGCAGCCCAGGCCGAAGATCAGCTGGCCGGTCTTGGTGACGGGGGAGGTGGTGTAGTCAGTGGCCATGAAGAAGGCACCCAGCATCAGGCCGCCGCCGAAGATGCTGTACAGCATGAACTGCAGATTGTCGGCGCCGCCCTTGGGGAACAGGAAGGTCAGCACGGCCACGGTGGCGATGTAGGCCGCGGGGGTCTGCCAGCTGATGACCTTGCGCCAGATCAGATACGCTCCGCCCACGATCAGCAGCAGGGCGGAGATCTCGCCCAGGGAGCCGCCGATATTGCCCAGGAACATATCCGTCACGCTGTACTGGCTGGTGAGGCCGGCCATGTCGCCGGTCTTCATATAGGCCAGAGGCGTGGCAGCGGTAACCACGTCGGCAGTGCCGGCCAGGGGCACCCAGCCGGCCTGGGGATCCGCCCAGGCGCCGCTCATGGTGCCGGCATAGCTGGCCACCAGGGCGGCACGGCCCGCCAGCGCGGGATTGACGAAGTTCTTGCCGATGCCGCCGAACAGCTGCTTGACCACCACGATGGCGAAGAAGTCGCCCACCAGGATCATCCAGTAGGGCATGTTCACCGGGCACACGAACGCCAGCAGGATGCCGGTAACCGCGGCGGAGAGATCGTTCACGGACTGGGGCTTCTTCATGAGCTTGCGATAGCCCCACTCAAAGAACATGCAGCCCACCACGGACACGGCAGTCAGAGTCAGGGCCCGGAAGCCGAACTTCACAATGGCCCAGATCAGGGCGGGCATCATGGCGATGATAACATCCAGCATGATGGAGCGGGTGTTCTCCGCCGCCCGGATGTGGGGAGAAGAAGTGGCAATCAGTTTGAGATTCTTGTAGTCAGTCATTTCGCAGCGGCCTCCTTTGCTTCTTCGGCCTTTTTCTTTGCCTCGGCGGCAGCCCGGTCAGCGGCCGCCTTGTCCTTCACCAGCTGCTTGCCGGTTTTGAACATATGGGTCAGGTGCATCCGGGCCGGGCAGATGTAGGAGCAGGCGCCGCACTCCATGCAGTCCATGATGTGGGCGTCATTCAGCTCCTCCACCATGCCCTTGGAGGCATACTGGTACATGAACAGGGGCTCCAGGTGCATCGGGCAGACGGACACGCACTTGCCGCAGCGGATGCACTGGGGATTCTCCACGGTCTTCTCCTCGTTCTCGCAGAAGGCCAGGATGGCGCCGGTGCCCTTGGCCACGGAGATGTCCGCGGTGTACTGGGCCATGCCCATCATGGGGCCGCCGGCGATCAGTTTGTATGTACCGTCCTTCAGGCCGCCGCAGGCGTCCAACAGGCTGGAGACGGGGGTGCCGATGGGGCACTCCAAGTTCTTGGGCTCCACCACGCCGGAGCCGGAGACGGTGACGATCTTGCGCACCACGGGCATACCGGTGGTCAGGGCCCGGTAGATGGCGCATGTGGTGTTGATGTTGAATACGGCGCAGCCGATATCGGCGGGCAGTCCGCCGGGGGGCACCTGGCGGCCGGTGATGGCCTGGCAGAGCTGTTTCTCACCGCCCTGGGGGTAGCGGCAGCGCAGGGGCTCCACCACCACGGGGGCCTTCTGCTCGGCAATGACCTTGTTCATGGCGTCGATGCCGTTGCGCTTGTTGTCCTCCACGCCGATGACGACCTTGTCCACGCCGAACATCTTGGCCAGGAACTTGGCGCCGCCAATGATCTCCTCGGGCCGCTCCAGCATGGTGCGGTGGTCGCCCGTGATGTAGGGCTCGCACTCCGCGCCATTGATGATGACGGTGTTCACCTTGCCGATGCCGCTGGTGATCTTCACGTGGGTGGGGAACGTAGCGCCGCCCATGCCGACGATGCCGGCGTTCTTGACGATCTCCACCATCTCCTCCACGCTGAGGGCATTGGGATCCGCGGGGGCCTGGACCTCTTCGCTCACCTCGTCCTGCATGTCGTTTTCAATGACCACAGACGTGATGTTGCCGCCCATGGAATAGGGGCGGGGTTCCACTGCCTTCACCGTGCCGGAAACGCTGGCGTGGATCGGGGCGCCCAATCCGTGGAATTCGCCGATCTTCTGGCCCACCTTCACGTGGTCCCCGGCCTTGACCAGGGGCGTGCAGGGCGCGCCAAAGTGCATCGACATGGGGATGACCACAACAGCCGGCGGAGCCAGCTGCTCGATGGCCTTTTCATTGGTTGCGGCCTTCATATCATGGGGATGAACGCCGCCAAAGAAAGCTTGTGCCATTGTCTTCACCTCATTTTTACTCCTTGATAGTCGGCCCGGGCAGGAGGGCACGGCCCCTCCCCTTCCCAAGAGAGGGGGTCTCCAGGCAGGCGACACTATCACATACTGCGCCTCATTCTACACCTATTTTTGAAAAATGTCCAGACTGTGAACGACAACTTTTGAAAAAAATATGCTTCTTTATACAGAATCTTTGCAACTTTTCACACGTTTTATCCAGTTCTGTCATTCCCTCCCATTTTTACGCCGTCTCTTGTTATTTCAGAAGAAACATGATATGCTTGGTGATACGGGTCCGGCTCCGGCCGCCCCATTTTCAAATTATCTGGAGGCCAAGACATATTATGATGGCACAACTGATCGACCGAAAGCATCTGAAGCAGGAGATGAAGGAGCTGCTGCGCTCCGCCCAGGTCAGCCCCCGCGGGATGACCTGCCTGTACCTGGCCCTGGTGCTGGTGCTGAACCTGGCGGACAGCTTCATGGGTCTTATGAATCCGGGCCTGCTGGGCACCTTCATCTCCATCCTCACCGGCCTGATGAGCATGGTCCTGGCCTCCGGCTTCGTGATGTACTGCATGGCCATCCGCCGGGGCGAGCGGGCGGAATACCTGACGCTGTTCGACGGGTTCTCCTTTGTGGGCAAGGTCATCCTGCTGAACATCGTGATCTACCTCTTCACGTTCTTCTGGTCACTGCTGTTCGTCATTCCAGGCATCATCGCCGCCTACCGCTACCGCTTCGCCCTGTACAACCTCTATGAGAACCCCGGCATCGGGGTGATGGAGGCCCTGAACATGAGCAAGCAGCAGACTCTTGGCTACAAGGGGCAGCTGTTCATGCTGGATCTGAGCTATATCGGCTGGCTCCTCCTGGCGTCCCTCACCTCCGTCGTGCAGACGGGCTATATCTACGCCTGCATTTTCCAGGACCCCGGCTACTATTTGGCGAACCCCGCCCAGGTCTATGCCATCACCCTGCCCATGCCCGTAGGATTGCAGGTGGTGCTGGGCTGTGTCTGGCCGCTGCTGGTGGCGTTGTTCTACCTACCGGTCTACCAGTGCACGGAGCTTGGCTATTTTGACACCGCCAAGCACACTTCCGGCGTGGGAGAGGGCGCGGCCCCCAAGGATCCCGGCAGCTTTGACAGCGGCTGGGGAGGCTTCTGAGCGCCCCATTAAGCCTACAAGCCCCCGGCGGGTTTTAGAACCCGCTGGGGGCCTCTCTTTCAGGAGACCTCGCCTGCGGGCCGGGCCGGGGGCTCTGCGCCATCCGGCCTCCTTCCGGGGTCCGCCTCCGCGCCAAGGGCCCCCCTCCACAAGCATCTTTCAGATTCTCCCTCAGACGCAAAGCTCCCCCGGCGGGCCAAAGGCCC
>NZ_KI271689.1:0-874 GCF_000469445.2 Oscillibacter sp. KLE 1745
ATGAAAATCATTGTTTCCATCAAGCAGGTTCCCGACACCTCCGGTAAGGTGGCGGTGAATCCGGACGGCACCCTGAACCGTGCGTCCATGCAGACCATCACCAACCCCGACGATATGAACGCCCTGGAGGCGGCCCTGAAGATCAAGGACGCCACCGGCTGCAAGGTTGTTGTGGTGACCATGGGTCCGCCTCCCGCTGCCGGTATGCTCCGCGAGGCGCTGGCTATGGGCGCTGACGAGGCCGTGCTGGTGTCCGCCCGCGAGTTCGGCGGTTCCGATACATACGCCACTTCTCAGATCCTGGCTGCCGCCATCAACAAGATCGGCGTAGAGGCTGACGACATCGTCATGTGCGGCCGGCAGGCCATCGATGGCGACACTGCCCAGGTGGGTCCCCAGATTGCCGAGAAGCTGCATCTGCCCCAGGTGACCTACGCCGCCGACATCCAGAAGGACGGCGACACCATCACTGTGAAGCGGATGCTGGAGGACGGCTACATGACCATCAAGGTCAAGACTCCCTGTCTGATCACCTGCATCAAGGAGCTGAACGATCCCCGCTACATGAGCGTGGGCGGTGTGTTCGAGGCTTACGGCAAGCCCATGACCACCTACGACTATGAGGCGCTGAAGGACGATCCCCTGATCGACGCCACCACCATCGGCCTGAAGGGCTCTCCCACCAACATCTTCAAGAGCTTCACCCCGCCCCAGAAGGGCGCCGGCATGATGCTGGAGGGCGCCGACAAGGCGACCTGCGAGAAGCTGGCCGACATTCTGGCGAAGAAGCACATCATCTGAGAAAGGGGATAAACGAATATGTCTAATTTCAACAGCGCCGATATCGCTGCTTTCAAGGATGTGTGGGTCTTCT
>NZ_KI271690.1:0-1802 GCF_000469445.2 Oscillibacter sp. KLE 1745
CCCGTCCCGTGGCCCAGGCCCGGCCCGCCGCCCGGGCGCAGCAGCCGCTGCCCCCCTCCGGCGACCAGTCCTTTGAGGACAAGCTGAAGCAGTTCCTCTCCTCCTCTGAGGGGAAGATGGCCGACCTGAACCGCAGCCTGGACGGGCGGCGGGGCGGCGGCCGGCGGCGCAGATAACACCAGGGCGCGCGGCAATGCCGCGCGCCTTTTTCATGTCCGCCGGATAAAAAAGGGCCGCCCAGCGGTTTCACGCTGCGCGGCCCAAGCGGGTGGGATATTGGAAAGCTTCCGGGATTATCATACACCCGCCCTGCATCCCTTGTAAATAGGAGCTTTTGTCGGATCGGCTCCTCTTTTGTCGGATCGCTGCGGGCTCTGAACAATTTGTGAATTTCACCGGCTCGCCCCTTTTCAAATGGAAAGATTTGTGCTATATTAATAAAAAGGGGAGAGATCCCCGATCTCTCCCACACGAAAGGAGCGATCCCTATGAAGTATACCTTTGCCTGCAAGAGAGTCCCGCTGAATGATTCCATCAAGGAATATGCCCAGAAGAAGATCTCCAAGCTGGAGCGCTACTTCCGGGAGGAGGATACCACCGCGTTTGTCACTTTCTCTGTGGAGAAGGACCATCTGTGCTCGGTGGAGATCACGATCCGCGGCGGCGCCACGTTGCTGCGGGCACAGACGGAGGCTCCTGACGGAGATATGCGCGGCGCCATTGACGCCGCTGTGGGATATATCGAGCGGCAGATTCTGAAGAACAAGACCCGCCTGGCCAAGCGCCTGCGGACTGAGGGCTTCCCCCCGCCCGCCCCGGCGGACGACTTTGAGGTGGCTGAGGAGAAGGAGTTCCCCATCGTCCGTACCAAGCGCTTCTCCGTGAAGCCCATGAGTCCGGAGGAGGCCATCCTGCAGATGAACCTGCTGGACCACAGCTTTTTCGTGTTCCGCAGCAGTGAGGATGACGGCCTATCTATCGTCTACCGCCGGAAAAACGGCGGATACGGCCTGATCGTCACGGATGAAGAGGAGTGACCCGTACCTGGCAGACAGGGCGGAGCCGCGTCAGCGGCTCCGCCCTTTTTCGCTCCGCCCCGGAGATGGCGCGCAATGCCTCTTGTCCTTTTCGGCATCTTCTGCTATACTGATACCGGCAAATCCCCGCTATGGGTCAAAATACGAGGAAAGAAAGAACAATTTGATGAAGATGATTTTTTTGGTGGACGGCGACAACAACATTGGCACCGGGCTCCAGGGTATCGACCTGCTGACTGCCGAGGACACCGTCCTGGTCTTTTTCGGCAAGGGGCAGACCCTGGCCAACGTGAAAAAGCTGTGCGCCGGCACAAAGGCCCAGGTGCAGTATCTGGAGAGCGTGAAGGGAGGCAAGAACTCCCTGGACTTCCAGATCATCACGGAGCTGGGCGTCCTGGTGGGCAGAGGAGAGGCGGATTTCGCCTATGTCATCAGCCAGGACAAGGGCTATGAGGCCGCCATGAGCGCCCTCCACGCACGATACGCCTCCACGTTCCGGGAGGTGGCTCTGCGCCCCTCCATTCAGGACTGTCTCCAGGCGGCGTTTCTGCTGCGGGCAGGCACTCGGGAGGAGCTGGCCGCCGCCCTGGCCCGGCAGTACGGCCCCGTGCAGGGTCAGCTGGCCTATGAGCATCTGGAGGCCCTGCTCACCCCGCCTCCGGTCCAGGAGGCGGCGGCCCCCTCCCCCGCGCCGGAAAACAAGGCGGCGTCCAAGCCCGGAAAGCGGCGCAGCCGCGCGGCGGCGAAGCCGGCGGAGACCGCCGA
>NZ_KI271691.1:0-530 GCF_000469445.2 Oscillibacter sp. KLE 1745
GCACGATCAGCTCCATGCGGTTTCGTGCCGCTTCTTCAATCTCGGCGCAATGTTCAAAGAGCTTGTCGGATAGCACCAGTTCATTGAACAGTATCGGGCGGTGCATTTCTAAATACGCCTTGCGAAGTCTGCCGTAGTGTCCGATGGGCTTGGTCTTGCGGATAACGATGTTCGGGATAAGATAATCTCCGTTCTGTCTATAAGTGATGTTCATGCAATCTGCGCTCCTTTCTGCGGCTCTCTCTGCGGTAAACTGCTGACAGGGACGAACACACCCTTTGCAATATCCTCCGTACGAATGGCGGCTTTCTTGTCTTCGATTTCCGCCTTTTTCCTCTCTTTGATTTTGTCCTCGTAACGCTTCTGTGCTCCGCTGGCTTTACGCTTCAAGTAGTTCTGATGAAGTCTGTCCTTGCGTTCCTCACGCTTGCGGATTTCTTCTAATTCCTCTGGGGTAAGCTCCACTTCTCCAAACGCCGGAGGAACGAATCGCCCGACAAAATTGAAGTAAATCTCGACCTCCTGTGTGG